>DASVLY010000502.1:0-3259 GCA_036384635.1 Noviherbaspirillum sp.
GGATGGGAATGTAAGGCATCGCTATCTTTGCGATTCTTTGGCGCGAGAAAATGATGATGTCCATGTGCCATTGGAGGCCGCTATCGAATGGTTGCATAGTTAGCTTGGCAACGGAGCGCAACGCTCTTCTTGCGTGCGGGAAGCGTTCTCAATTTGGACTTAACGAAGGGGGACTAACGTATGGCTGTTTCATTGCCTTATCTGGCATCCAATAGAAATCTCGATACATTGTTTTCATCCATTCTTTCTGCAAAGATTCCAGATCGCTTCACGCAAGAATTTCTTCAAAGCACAATTGGATTGAAAGGGTCAAATGACCACCAATTAATTCCGTTGCTTAGGAATTTAAGATTCTTGGATCAGTCTGGTACTCCAACTGCTAGCTATCGTCTGCTTAAAAGCCGGGACGCCGCCAAACAAGCCATTGCGGACGGGATCCGGCAAGCATATGCACCACTTTTTGCTGCTAACGAGCAGGCTTATGGATTGCCTGTCGAGAAGCTAAAAGGGCTTGTCTCCCAAGTAGCGGGGACCGATGATGATATGACCGCCAGAATAGTATCCACTCTTGCCGCACTGATTAAGCAGGCAGACTTTTCTGCCGCAAGTGAACCGGCCAGAGAAAGTGAGGAGGCCCCGATGGTGAAAGATTCCCCAGATGATCGGATATCTCCGGAGCCGCGAAAAATGCGGACAGAGTTTCACTACAATATTCAGATTCATCTGCCGAATAACGCGACGGAGGAGGTCTATTTGAATATTTTTAATGCATTGAGGAAGACCTTTCAATGAGCGTGGATTCCAATGCTGCGCTGTTTTTAATGCTGGGCCAATCTGCAGAGAGAACCGTCAAGTCAATAGATTCCTTGGTTCCAGACGAGTCCCTGCTTTTGTCGCCGTCATATGACTTGGCTCCCTTGTTACCTGAAAGCGTGCGAAAGGCAACGAATGCGGCGGAAACATATCGTCTTATCTATGTTTTTGAGAATTTTCTCCGAGCCTTCGTCGTGGATGTGCTTTCCAAAGATGCGAGTCGTCCGTGGTGGGATAAGGTCCCTAAGGATGTCCAGGACGAGGTGCTAAAAGTCGAGGAAACCGACGAAATCAAGAGTTGGATGGCGCTTGGCTCTCGAGATCGATCTGCGCTTATGACATTTCCTCAGCTTCTTCGCGTAGTTGACGCTGCGTGGAAGGAGGGATTTGACGATCTGGTAAGAGATAAGGCGTTAATCCAGGCCGCGCGGTTGATCGTGCACTTGCGCAACACCATTTGCCACATGACCGATATCCCGCCAGAGGAAACGGATCGAATCCGGCAGTGTATGCGAGATTGGTTTCGAGTGATCGCGCCCTAAAATGTCACTAGGCAGACGCAATAGCTTTTGTTTGGAGTGCCAGGGAATAGAGCGACACCAGGATTTTCTTCCCCGGAAATGCAAAACGCCAACCGGTAAGGGCTGGCGTTTTTTCTTGGAACATTCTTGGTGGCCCGGGGCGGAATCGAACCACCGACACAAGGATTTTCAATCCTCTGCTCTACCAACTGAGCTACCAGGCCAAGACGGACAAGTATAGCGGCTTTGAAAAAATATGCAAGTCCTTTTTGAAAAATAGTTTCCGCCACCCCGTTTATAATCGCCGGCATGAATACCAATTCACATTCCCCATCTTCCTCGCCGGCCGCGGCTGGCACTGATATCTGCATCGTCGGCGACGGCGCGGTCGGCAAGACGGCGGCGCTGGGGCTGGCGCAGGCCGGCTTCAAGGTGACCCTGCTGGCGCCACCGCCCAAGTCCGCGGCACCCGACCCGGCCAGCTGGGACGTGCGGGTCTATGCGCTGAACCATACCGCGCATCGGCTGCTGTCCTCGGTCCGCGTCTGGGATGCCATGGATGCCGCGCGCATCGCGCCGGTGGATAACATGACCGTCCATGGCGATGGCCTGCCGGAAAAGGCGCAGCCCGGCCTGCTCAGTTTCGATGCCTACGCCGCCCGCACCGATGCCCTGGCCTGGATCGTCGAAGACCGCAATCTCGACCAGGCGCTGGACGCCGCCCTGCGCTTTGCGCCCAATGTACGCGTGCTGCAGGGCCGCGCCACGGCGCTGGCGGTCAGCGGCGAGACTGCCACGCTGACGCTGGAATCCGGCCAGGCCCTGTCCGCTTCGCTGGTGGTGGGGGCCGATGGCGCCAACTCCTGGGTGCGCGGGCAGTGCGATATCGGGCTGGATTACCGGTCCTACGGCCAGAACGCCATCGTCACCAATTTCTCCTGCGAGCTGCCGCATCGGGGCGTGGCCTATCAGTGGTTCAGTCCAACAGAAGGGGTGATTGCGCTGCTGCCGCTGCCGGGTAATCGCGTCTCGCTGGTGTGGTCTGCGCCGCAGGCGCTGGCCGAGCAGCTGCTGCGCCTGCCCTTGTCGGCGCTGGCCGAGCGTCTGGCGCAGTGGGCGGCACCGGTGTTGGGCGCGCTCACGCCGCTGCAGCCGGAAGTGGCCAAGGCTTTCCCGCTGCGCCTGATCAAGCCGCATGCGATGATCGCCCCGCGCGTGGCGCTCATCGGCGATGCCGCCCACGTGGTCCATCCGATGGCCGGGCATGGCATGAACCTGGGCTTCGGCGATGTGGCCGCGCTGATCGATATCCTGCTCAAGCGCGAGCCCCAGTACGATTGCGGCGATGATCGCGTGCTGCGTCGCTACGCCCGCGCCCGCAAGGAAGAAGTATTGCTGATGCAGATCGCCACCGATGGTCTGCATCGGCTCTTCTCCACCGAGGCCGAGCCGGTGCGCCTGGTGCGCAATATCGGCATGAGCCTGGTGAACCGTCTGCCGCTGCTCAAGCGCCGGCTGATTGCCCACGCGTTGGGACAGTGAAGCGCGGTGATTTCAGGTAAGGTAGTGGCCTTTGGCGAGACAGCAGGGCTGGTTGCGCCTGCCGTTGCCGGAAAAACTTCCCCGCGCTTTTTTTTGAGAGACATCTGCAACCCCAGTCTTTGCAAGGCTTTGCCGCCGATGCGTCAAGGATTGGGTGTGCGTTTGATTTGAATCAGGACGAGTATGAAAAAATTTCTGACCGCCGGTGCGAGCCCTTTGCGCCATCTGAGCATGGCGGCATTGCTGCTGGTTTCCACCGTCGTCGGCGTGAGCGCCCATGCGCAGGCCGAGGCCGCTGACAGCACCGAGGCCACCATCAAGAAGCTCATCGAGCCGCGGCTGGGCAAGGATGCCAAGGTCGATGCGGTGACCAAGACGCCGTA
>DASVLY010000503.1:0-8979 GCA_036384635.1 Noviherbaspirillum sp.
GTATTGGAGTATTGTGAAATTCATCATCGATAACATCTGGCTGATCGGCCTGGTATCGGTTTCAGGGGGCGCGTTGCTCTGGCCAAGCCTGCAGCGTCGCGGCGAAAAAGTTTCCTTGCTGCAGACAACTCAGTTGATCAATCAGGGCAAGGCCGTCATCGTCGATGTGCGGGAGCCGGCCGAATTCGCTGCCGGCCATTTGCGTGACGCGAAGAACGTCCCGTTCAAGGAGTTGGCAAACCGCCTCGGCGAACTCGACAAGTTCAAGTCGAAGACCGTTATAGCGGTATGCCAGAATGGCGTGGCGTCGGCCAAGGCTGCGGCGCAACTGAAAAAAGCCGGCTTCAACGAGGCGGTCAGTCTCGACGGCGGCATTGCGGCCTGGAAAGCACAGAACTTGCCGCTGGTGAAGTGATGGAGCCGCCCATGACTGTACGCGTTTTAATGTATAGCACCGGCGTTTGCCCGTATTGCATCATGGCCGAGCGCCTGCTGAAAGCCAAGGGCGTGGAAAATATCGAAAAGATCCGGGTCGATCTGCAGCCGCAGTTGCGCGCCGAAATGATGCAGAAAACCGGGCGCCGCACCGTGCCGCAGATCTATGTTGGCGATACCCATGTCGGCGGCTTCGATGATCTTTCTGATCTGGATCGGGCGGGTAAGCTGGACCTGTTGCTGCAAGGCGCGTAGACTGTTTAAAGCAAGGGACGGTTTGTGCCGTCCCTTTTTCATTTTTATTCTTATTTAAAAGGCATTCCAATGGCAGAGCAAAACCAACAACCCGTATTCCAGATCCAGCGCATCTACCTGAAGGACATGTCGCTCGAACAGCCCAATTCCCCGGCCGTGTTCCTGGAGCAGGAGGGACCGAATATCGAAGTGGCGGTCGATGTCGGCGTCGAAGCGCTGGCGCAGACGATTTTCGAGGCGACCGTCACCATCACTGTTACCGCCAAGGTCAAGGACAAGGTTGCGTTCCTGGTGGAAGGCAAGCAGGCCGGGATTTTCGAAGCCGACAACATTCCGCCGGAACAACTCGATCCGCTGCTTGGCATCGGTTGCCCGAACATCATCTACCCGTACCTGCGCGCCAATATCGCCGACATGATCACGCGCGCGGGTTTCCCGCCGGTACACCTGGCTGAAATCAATTTCGAGGCGTTCTATCAGCAGCGTTTGCAGGCGCTGGCGGAACAACAGCAGAAAGGCAATGGCAGCACGACTGTGCAGTAATCGGTCAACGGCATTCATGAGGGACGCGCGGCTGCGCAGTGCCGGAATATGCTGAAGAAAGGGAGATCATGAGATTTGCGCGTTGGATTGCGTTGTCTGCCGCTGTGGCGGGCGTGACAGCACATGCTGCGTCCGCGATCGAATTCAAATCGGTCGGCGCCGCGCCCGCAGTGCTGTACGACGCACCGTCAGTCAAGGGGCACAAGCTGTATGTCGCACCGCGTGGCATGCCGGTCGAGGTTGTGCTGACTTATGGAGAATGGAACAAGGTGCGCGATGCGGCAGGTGATCTGTCTTGGGTGCAGGCGAAACTGCTGACGGCAAAGCGCAATCTGGTCGTCAAGGCTCACAGTGCCCGGGTGCGTTCGGCGGCGGAAGAGGCGGCACCCGTCGTCTTCACTGCCGACAAGGGCGTGCTGCTGGAGTTGGTCGAGGCGGCTAACGGCGGCTGGGTGAAGGTCAAGCATCGCGACGGTCAAACGGGCTATGTGAAATCCGCCGAAGTCTGGGGCGAGTGAAGAGCCGGCGCTGATATGACAACAACAAAAGCAAAAAGCGCTTTGCAGGCGCCGGAAAATCCGCATTCGACAAAGATCACGATACTTGGCGCCGGCGCCTGGGGTACGGCGCTGGCGATTGCGTTGGCCAACCGTCACCATGTATTGCTGTGGGGACGGGAGGAGGCGGCGATGCGGCAAGCCGCTGTCAGCCGCGAGAATTCAGCCTACCTGCCGGGCTTTGCGCTGCCTGGCAGTTTGCATGTGACTTCCGATTTTGACGCGGCTGTCGCTCATGCAAGCAGCAATGCGGATTCGCTGTTGCTCGCCGCATCCTCGGTGGCCGGCTTGCGTCCGCTGGCGCAACGTCTGCAATCCTGCACTATTCCGAATATCGTCTGGTTGTGCAAAGGCTTTGAAGAAAACACGCGGTTGTTGCCGCATCAGGTTGTGAACGAGGTGTTAGGCGCGAGCGTTCCACATGGCGTCTTGTCCGGTCCTTCGTTTGCGCAGGAGGTCGCGCGAGGCTTGCCGTGCGCGCTGACGATCGCCTCGGATTCGCCGTCACTGCGCGAAACGGTAGTCGACGCTGTACATGGAGGGGCGATTCGCGTGTACACCAGCGACGACCTGGTCGGCGTTGAAGTCGGCGGTGCAGTGAAAAACATTCTCGCGATTGCTACCGGCGTGGTCGATGGCATGGGCCTTGGCCTGAATGCGCGCGCCGCGCTCATCACGCGCGGGCTGGCCGAAATCACACGGCTCGGTATCGCCTTGGGCGGCTGCAGCGAAACTTTCATGGGGCTGGCTGGCGTCGGCGACCTGATCCTGACCTGCACCGGCGATCTGTCGCGCAATCGACAGGTCGGTCTCAGCCTTGCGCAAGGCAAGAAGCTCGATGCGATCGTGGCCGAACTCGGCCATGTTGCCGAAGGCGTGCGCTGTGCGCAGGCAGTGCGCACGCTGGCCACCGAGCGCGGTATCGAGATGCCGATCGCTAACGCGGTGGCAGCGGTGCTGTTCGACGGAGATTCGCCGCGCGAGATGATGCAGCGCTTGTTGTCGCGCGATCCAAGAGACGAGGCGGCATAAAAGCGTCTTCCAAGGTGTGCTTATCCGCCGGACTCATGGCAGAAGGCTATTCATTCTTTCGCACCATCGTCATCAGCATTGATGCATTTTCCAGTGCGCGCAATGCGTAAGGGACATTCCCTGCAAGATAAACCATTTGATCCGCTTGCAGGATTTGCATCTTGTCGTGTGCCTGCAGCTCTACGGTACCTTCAATGCAAAACAACGTCATTTCGCCCGGCACATGATGTTCCGGCAACGATTTGTTGGCGGGCAGTACCAGCCGCATGACTTCCAGCGTTGCCGTCCTGACCAGCGCGGTTGATGCCGATTGAGCAAGCTTGTCGCCAAGAGGGCGGATATCGACCAATTCGCCGGAAACGGCATGATGCAGCGACATGGCAACCTCCTTGAACAACGCACAATAAGGAACGAGCACGAATCGGGAAATTATTCCGTCGCCGTTCCTAAACGAGACTGCATCAGCGCCGGCTTGGTTCCGCGTTGCGCTATGGGCGCGGTGAGCGGATTGATCTGCAATGACCGGCAAACTATTTGCGCTTCCGGTAGTCATATATGCTTTACCGCAAGCAGCATGTCAGTGGTCAGATCGGCATTTTTGAGAGTTTCTTAACCTTCCCTTGAGTGGAAAGGGAAAGTTTTTCGCCATTTCCCCCGGCAATTTTTGTTATTCCATGACATGGATGGCAAAAACTGCCGCCGTATCAATGCCATAAAGAGTCCTTTGTCCGACAGGCTTAACCCTTATACTTGTAGTTCGTTTGTCATTTCTGGATAACTTATTTTATGCGTGATAAGCCAGTTCTTTTTCCCCGTAACGTATTTGCGCGTGCAGTCAGCCGTGGTTTCACACTGATTGAAATCATGGTGGTCGTCGTGATCATGGGTATTCTTGCTGCGCTGGTCGTGCCCAAGCTGATGGGCCGCACCGACGATGCGCGCATTACTGCTGCCAAGCAGGATATTGCGACGCTGATGCAAGCGCTCAAGCTGTACAAGCTTGATAACCAGCGTTATCCGACCACTGAACAGGGCCTGCTAGCGTTGATCGCCAAGCCGACGTCCGGCCCGCCGGCAAACGGCTGGAAAAGCGGCGGCTATATCGACAAACTGCCGAAGGATCCGTGGGGCAATTCCTATCAGTACTTGTCTCCTGGCGTCAAAGGCGAGGTTGATGTGTTTTCTTATGGGGCGGACGGCCAGCCGGGAGGTGCCGGCGTCGACGCCGATATCGGTTCGTGGGAGCTTTAACTAGCATTTGACGATGACGATGAGTGGTTCGGCCCGCGCCATGCAACGCGGGTTTACCCTGCTTGAATTGCTGGTGGTGCTGGTGATCGCCGGCATCATGCTCGGTGTCGTTTCTTTCAATGCCATGCCGGGCGAGCAGCAGGTGCTGCAAAATGACGCGCAGCGCATTGCGTTGCTGCTGCAACTGGCGCGCGACGAAGCGATCGTGCGCAACCGGCCGATTGCGTTCGAGGCGGAACCGGAGCGTTACCGCTTCCTGATCCGCGACGGCGACCAGTGGCAGGCGTTGACCCAGGAGGACTTGTTGCGCGAGCGCGAATTCAAGCATCCGCCGGTGGTGCTGTCGATTACACCGGCAGTTGCGGCCCAGACCAATCCGTTGCGGCTGGTATTCGGACGTGAACCGGTGGACAAGCCTTTTGTGCTGACCATGGCGGCAGGCAATGCGACTGTCAATATCAGGGCTGACGGGATCGGCCATTTCGTGGTGGAGTGACATGCATTCGCGGCCTCGTATTCCGATCCGGCAAACGGGACATCATCGCGCATGCAGTCCGCGCGGATTCACGCTGCTCGAAGTATTGGTTGCGCTGGTTATCGTCGGCACGGCGCTGGGCGCCAGTCTGCGTGCGGTTGGCAGTCTCACGCAAAACAGCAGCGGTTTGCGCTCGTCGATGATGGCGACCTGGTCGGCTGAAAATCACCTTGCGCAGATTCGCCTGGCGCGCCAGTGGCCGGCGCTGGGCAAGCGATCCTCCAATTGTCCGCAAGGCGAGCTGCACCTGGTATGCGAAGAGGAGGTGATCGCAACACCCAATCCCTTTTTTCGTCGTGTCGAAGTCAGCGTATTTGACGCCGATCATCCGGAGCGGCGCATCATCAAGCTCACGCAGGTGGTGTCGCAATGATTGGGCACTACATCAACAGGAGAGCTCGCAGAGGTGGTCTGAATAGCGTACTGCGGCACCGCGGATTCACCCTGATCGAACTGCTGGTCGCAATCACCGTGCTGGCAGTTGTGGCGGTGCTGGGCTGGCGCGGACTCGACAGCATTGTGCGCGCACGTATTGCACTGAATAACGATCTGGAGCAGACGCGCGGACTGCAGCTCGCATTCGCTCAGATGCAAAGCGACTGCGCGCAGATTGCCACGGCCAAAAGCATTTCCGGCCGTCCGGTGCTGGCAGCGGAAGCCGGGCAACTGGAACTGGTGCGCTATGTATTTGCCGAAAATCAGCCGACCCGGCTGCAGGTGGTGTCCTATCGTGTTCGGGAAGGTAAGTTGACGCGGCGCGAATCGCTTGCGACGCGCGATCTGAAGGAGCTTGATGCGTCATGGCTTGCCGCTGCCGGTGACAGTGAAACGGCTCCCGCAGTGGTATTGCAAAACGATGTGAGCGACATGTCGATACGCTCGTGGGACGGCACGAAATGGGTCATCGGCGTGCCTGCTGCCGATAGCGTCACAGCGACGCCGACTGCGGCGTCGCAGGCAGTCCCCGCGCCCGCAACGGCGGCTACTACATCCGGCCTGGAAGTCGCATTGAGGCTGCATGATCGTCCCGACAGACTGGTCAAGATTTTTCTGCTGGGGGCGACATGAAACGGCATGATTTCTCCCATCAGCGCGGCGTGGCGGTCGTCACTGCGCTGTTGCTGACCACGCTTGCCATCACCATCGTCGCCAGTCTGTTCTGGCAGCAACAGGTGCAAGTGCGTTCCATCGAAAACCAGCGGCTGCAATTGCAGAAGCAATGGATTCTGCGTGGCGCGCTCGACTGGACCCGCCTGATTCTGCGCGAAGATGCGCGTGCCTCAACAGTGGATCATCTGGGCGAGCCGTGGGCGGTGCCGCTGGCGGAAACCCGCCTCGACGAATATGTGGAGAATGGCCGCTCCGATACCGATACTTCGGACGCGACACTGTCCGGCGGCATCGTCGATGCGCAATCCCGTTTCAATCTGACTAATTTATGCCAGAGCGGCAACATCAACACCGAACAGGTTGCGGTATTTGCGAAGCTTCTCTCGCTGACAGGCAATAACCAGGCTCTTGCACAGGCAACCGCCGACCTGATGGCGTCTGCGCAAGGCAAGCAGACTGGCGACGCGAACGGTAATGTATCTCAACCATCATCCCAGTCGTCATCCCAGTCGCAGCCGCTCGACATTCAATATGCCGAAGACTTGCTGGCGGTCCCCGGCTTCACACCGGAAGTGCTGGCCAGCATCAAGGATTTCATCGTGGTATTGCCAATATATACTCCGATCAACGTGAATACCGCGCCAGCAGAAGTGCTGGCGGCTGAAATTGATACACTGTCGCTGTCGAACGCAGCAGCATTGGTCGCCAGCAGACAAAGTGCCTGGTTCAAGGATCTCTCTGATTTTCAGACCCGGTTGCATGCACAGTCGCCTTCAGCAGTGACGAGGGGGAATCAGGTGGACGTGAAAACCGGCTATTTCCTTGTCAATGGCAACGTACGCCTGAACCGCGCCGGAATGCAGATGCAGGCGCTGATCGAGCGTAACGGGACCATTGCGCCCAAAGTCATCTGGATACGAGAAAGCTGACAACAAAAAACAGGAAAGAACCCACACCCTTGAGCACACTGTATATCCGCCTCCCCTCCAAAACCGCAGCCGACAGTTTGCAGCCCGGCATGCCTTTGTATTGCCAATACGCGGTTGCATCGTCCGGCGGCGCGGTCGAGCGCGAAGGCATGGCGGCTCTGTCGGAACTGGCCGAGCCGGTTTCCAAGGTGCAGCGCGTGGTGTTGTTGCTGGCTGCCAGCGACGTCACGCTGCTTCGGGTCAAGGTTCCGCCGCTGCCCGCCGCGAAATTGAAAGCCGCGCTGCCGAACCTGGTTGAAGACGAACTGATGAGCGACCCCGCCGAATGCGTATTGGCAGCCGGCGCTGCGCATGACGATATGCGCACGATAGGCGTGGTGCATCGCGCATGGCTGGAATTGTTGAGCAACAGCTTGCTGGCGCTTGGCGCGCGCCGGATTTCCGCGTTGCCGTCGCAATTGTGCCTGCCTGCGCCTGCGGACGGCGTGCATGCTTGCGTGGTGGAGCAGGGCGAGGATGTGGAAGTGGCTCTGCGTCTTGGCGAGCAGGAGGGTATCGGTCTTGCGATCCTGCCGGAGCAGCCGGAGTCAGCGGCGTCCGAAGCGATCCAGTCGCTGGCGGTGATCGTGCCTCAGTCGCCGATCACGCTGTACGTGCCGCAGGCGCGCATGCGCGATTACCAGGAGGCGCTGCACCTCGCCCCTGTGCAGCAAGAGCGGATCAAGTTGTCGGTCGATCACTGGGCGCGCTGGATCGCCGGTGCCGAGCGCGCGCAGCCCGATTTGATGACCGGTCTGCCCATGGCCGCCGGCTCTACATTGAACTGGCGGCCATGGCGCTGGCCGTTGGCGCTGGCGGCGTCGCTACTGGTGGTCAATGCCCTCGGCATGAATATCGAGTGGCTGCGTGCCAAGCGCGAAGCGGATGTGCTACGTGCAGGCATAATCCAAACCTATAAGGCTGTCTATCCGAAGGATACCGTGATTGTCGATCCGCTCGCGCAATTGCGACAGAAGCTGGCGGCTGCGCAGCGCGAATCCGGACAGCTCGCACCGGACGATTTCATTGCGTTGTCGGCAGCGCTCGGTGAAGGGCTCGGGAATGCCGTGCAAGGGGCGTCTCCGGTCGCATCGCTCGAATATCGTGAACACAGCCTGCGGATGAAACTGAAGCAGGGCAGCACCGTGCCGATGGAAGCGTTGCGCACTGCGCTTGCGGCTCGCAATTTATCGATCGCGCAGGCAGAGGGCGGCGTGTGGCAGATACGGAGCGCCAAATGAATGCAGCACTACTGAACGAGTTGAAACAGGCTGCGCTGACGTTCTGGAGCGAACGCAACAAGCGCGAACAGTACATGCTGATTGCGGCGATGGCGGTGATCGTGTTTGGCCTGTTTTACGCATTGCTGATCGACCCCGCGCTCAGCGGACGCAAGGACCTTGAAAAGAAATTGCCGGTCTTGCGCGTGCAGGCAGCCGAGGTACAGGCGCTGGCCAAAGATTCCGTAGCGCTTGGCAGCAAGGCGGTTGCACCGGTTCCCGCAGCGACCAAGGAGGGTATTGAAACTTCGCTCAACAGCAGGGGACTGAAGCCGCAAAGCGTGGCATTGAACGAGGATATTGTCAGGGTGCAGCTAAACGGCGTGTCGTTCGCAGGCTTGATCGACTGGCTGGGGGATATGCAAAAGACCATGCGCTTGTCCGTGTTCGATGCCAAGATCGATGCCCAGGAAAAAGTCGATACGGTGAATGCCACCTTGAGTTTGCGCCAGCAGCGCGGCGAGCAGGCGCAGTAAGGAAATGCGCGTACGTCCTCTCGTGATATGGGCGCTGGCGGGAATCGTTGCGGTCGCACTGACCCTGATAGCGTTTTGTCCCGCAGCATGGCTGGCTGCCGCAATGGAAAAACAGACAGCGGGCCGCTTGACCTTGGGCGATGCGCAGGGCACGCTATGGCTCGGTTCGGCTTTCATCGGCGGTGCCCCCAGCGGTGCCGATCCGGTTACGCCCTTGCTGCCTGGACGGTTTTCATGGCGCTTGTCTCCGATGGTGTTGTTAGGACAGGTCGATATGGACCTGGAAAATCCGGAGGCGCTGTCGCAACCGGTGAAAATCACCGGCACCTGGAATCACTGGCAGGTGAGCCCTGCGGCGATTTCATTGCCTGCGGAAAGGTTGACCGGGCTGGGTGCGCCGCTGAATACGATACAGCCGTCCGGACAGATGCGCCTGTCATGGACATCCCTGCAACTGGCGCGCCAAGGCAACAGGGTGGAGATCAACGGGGAGATGACATTGCAGATGGATAACATTGCGTCACGTCTGTCACCGAT
>DASVLY010000504.1:0-4684 GCA_036384635.1 Noviherbaspirillum sp.
GTTCGGGCTTGGGGTCACGATCCATGCCGGTGAAACAGGCCGCGTGGAGAACGTCCGGTCCGCCGTGGAGCTTTTCGGCGCAGATCGCATTGGCCACGGTACAGCGGCGGGCAAGGATCCAGAGTTGCTGGAGCTTCTTTCCGCCAAGGGCATCTGCGTTGAGGTGTGCCCGATCAGCAATCGGCTCACTGGCGCAGTTCCTGCGAACGAGGCTCACCCACTTCAACAATTCCGGCGATATGGCGTTCCGTTTGTCATTTGCTCGGATAACCCTGCAATCCACGACCTCGGCCTTGCGGACGACCAAGCCGCTGCGATGGCCGAAGGCCTGTCGATCGGTGACATGCGACAGCAATACGAAGTAGCCAAGCGCTACTCATTTATGAAGGATCTAAATTGAAAATTCGATTCATGTCGGGCAACACGCACAAGATCACCGAGGTACAGCGGATCCTTGCCCCTATAGAAGTGGACGTCGTGCCGGTCTCGAGGAAAATCGAGGAGCTCCAGACCGAAGACGTTGAGAGTTTAGTGCGAGACAAACTGACCAAGGCCTTCGAGGCCATCGGGCGCCCGTTGTTTGTCGAGCACACCGGCTTGTACTTGAGCGGCCTCAACGGACTTCCTGCAGGTTTGACGCAGATCTTCTGGGACAGGCTGCAGGCGGATCGCTTCGCTGACCTCGTTGCAGGCCTTGGCGATGCCAAGGTTACTGCTAAGACGATCCTCGGCTACTGCGACGGGCGCGAAATCCATATATTCGAGGGTGCAATAGACGGAACCGTGCCTCGCAAACCTGCCGGTCCTACTGACTTCCAATGGGACTGCGTCTTCATCCCGGATGGCGGCACTCGGACGTTTGCTGAGATGGGAGCGGCGAAGGACGACATCTCCATGCGCCGCAAAGCACTCGACCTGTTTGCAGCTCACCTCAAATCTATGAAGGGCACAAAATGAAAGACGAACTGCTTGATGCGCATCGCACCGGCAAGCTGATGCTGTTTGTGGGCGCCGGAGTGTCCGCCAACCTTGGCCTGCCGAGTTGGAACGCTTTAATTGAGCACATCGCGGAGGAGCTTGGCTATGACCCGAAGATCTTCTCTACCTACGGCAACGCTCTAGCCCTCGCAGAGTTTTACAAGAAGAAAAGGGGCGGGCTCGGACCGCTGCGCAGTTGGATGGACCGTGAATGGCATAAGTCAACAACGGACATCTCCAAGTCCGACATTCATCGGCTGATCACACAGGGCAATTTCTCCCGTATCTACACCACCAACTACGACCGATGGCTGGAGTGCGCCCACGATGCGTTTGGTGTGAAGTACGACAAGATCGCGAGGGTGTCCGATCTTGTTTCCGTCACCGATGGTCGCCGACAGATCATCAAGTTCCATGGTGACTTCGACGCAGACGAATCGATTGTCCTTGACGAGACCAGTTACTACCAGCGGCTGGACTTCGATACACCGCTGGACATCAAGCTCCGCAATGACGTGCTGGGCAGTTCGGTTCTCTTCATTGGCTACAGCTTGACCGATCTCAACATCCGCCTTTTGTTCTATCGCCTGACCGAGATGTGGGAGCGTTCTACCCTTGCGTCCGCAAGGCCCAAGTCTTACATCTTCACGAATCGTCCTAACCCGGTGGCCCAGGAAGTCTTGCGCCATTGGGGGATCGAGATGATCGTCTCAGAGGAGGACGACCCCAAGAGGGCGCTCACGGATTTTCTTCAGGATTTGGTCACCTGACTTTGAATATAACACTGGGTGAACGGAGGCAGTCTCTCAGGAACGGCGGCTCTGAGCCAGTGCGCGTAGGGCGGAAAAGCGAAGCGCCTTCCGCCGGATGAGGATTTAACGCTGCCCCACTATCCAGTTGGTCTCCCCATTCATCGTCGCTGCAATAGCAGCTTATTGTCTAATCAGTGACTCATGCGGCGGAAGGCGCTTCGCCTTTCCGCCCTACCGTGCTGATATAACGAGCGGGATACGGAAAGTTTCCTCCCTCCTTCAACCCGCCCCCGTCTTCACCGCCCAAATCCCCGGCAGATTACGCCAGTACCCATACGCATCCATCCCGTACCCGACCACGAACTTGTTCGGCAGCGTCAGCCCGGTATAGTCCGCCTTCACCGGCTTCTTCCTGCCGATGTCCTTGTCGGCGAACACCGCCAGCACCACTTCGGCGGCGCCCATTTCCAGCAGCCGCTGTTTCACATGCGCCAGCGTTTCTCCTTCGTCGAGGATGTCGTCCAGCACGATGACCGTGCGTCCCTGCACGTTCGAGCGCGGGATCACCTTCCATTCGATCTTGCCGCCCTGCTCGCCGCCGCCGTAGCGGGTCACATGCATGTAGTCGAATTCGAGCGGAAAGCGCAGGCGCGTCAGCAACTGCCCGCAAAACACGACGGCCCCGCCCATCACACCCAGCACCAGCGGGAAGGGTGCGCTGTCGTCGTCGCTGAAACGCTGGTTCAGTTGCTGCGCGACTTTGTCGACCGCCTGCTGGACGGCGGCTTCGTCATGGATCAGCTCGGCGTCGGCGAGCAGCGCGCGGGCTTTGTCACGGTGGTATTCGGAATCGATATAGGGCATGGCGCCGGACCTCAGCACAAATAGTTTCAGGAAGGTTCGCAATACGCAGCGGACCGTTGACTATCCTACCGTCTATCGGTGGTGGCAACAATCGGCGGGTATGTGAAACCGCAACAGTCCACGGTTATTGCAGCCGGTCATGCCGGAGTCAAGGCCTTCTGCCGGTTGTGATACCAGTCCTCGAACTCGCCGCCGGCTATCGGCGGGCATACATAAAACCCCTGGATCACGTTGCAGCGCCGCGCTTGCAGCGACTGCAGAGCGGTTCTGGTTTCGATGCCTTCGGCAATCACCTGTATGCCCAATTCTCTGCCAAGGTTGATGATGGCGGCGGTGATCGCCATGTTGCCGCGGTCGGCATGGAGATCCTGGATGAAATCCCGGTCGATCTTGATGGCATCGACCGGCAGGCATTTGAGGCTGGCCAGGCTGGAATAGCCTTTGCCGAAATCGTCGAGCGCCACCTGCAGGCCGAGTTGCTTGAGTGCGCGCAGCGTCTCCATGACGGCGTCCGAATTCTTGACCAGCACGTTTTCCGTGATTTCCAGTTGCAGGCAGTTCGGATCGATTCCGCTGTCGACCACCGCCTTGGCCACCATGCCGCGAAAACCCGCTTGCCGGAATTGCGCCGCGGAGATATTGACCGACATCTTGAGCGCAGCCAGTCCATGAATTTGCCAGATGCGCTGTTGCCGGCACGCCTCATGCAATGCCCATTCGCCGAGCTGATGGATGAGCCCGGTATATTCGGCAACCGGGATGAACTGCTCCGGCGGGATGCCTTCGCAAGGCCAGCGCAGCAGCGCTTCAGCGCCGACTACCGAGCCTGAATCAAGCTCGACGATGGGCTGGTAGTGGAGCTGGAACTCCCGCTGCCGCAATGCGTTGCGCAGGCGGTTTTCCATGTTGAGCGCGTAGGCCGTGCGCGCGTTCAGTTCCTCGGTAAAGAACTGGTAATTGTCGCGCCCGCATTCCTTGGCATGATACATCGCGGTATCGGCATGCTTGGCGAGCGTGGAAATATCGGTGCCGTCGGCCGGGAAGAGGCTGATGCCGATGCTCGACGACACCTGCAGCTTGAGTTCCTTGTAGGTGCATGGATGGGAGAGCGCGGCGATGCATTGACCCGCCGCTCGCCCCGCGCCGTTCGGTCCGTCGACATCGGCTAAAACGATCAGGAATTCGTCGCCGCCCAGACGCCCGACTATATCCTCCGCGCGCAGGCAGTTGCGCAGGCGCCGCGCGGCTTCGCGCAGCACGGCGTCGCCGGCATCATGGCCGTAGGTGTCGTTGATCGGCTTGAAACGATCCAGGTCGATGAACAATACCGCGCTGTGCAAGCCGTCGCGCCGCGCCGACGCCAGCGTGTGCTCGCCGAATGCATAGGTCAGCGCGCGGTTGGGCAGGCCGGTGAGCGGATCGTGCTGCGCGATATGCAGCAACTTCTGCTCGCTCTCCTTGCGCTCGGTGATGTCCAGGCAGGTGCCGGCCACTCGCAGCATGGCGTCTTGCTCATCCCGCTCAATAATGCGCGCGCGCAGCAGCATCCACTTCCATTGATTGTCGCGCGTGCGCAGCCGGACTTCCATTTCTCCGGCCTCGCACAATTCTTTATGGACGTTGCCGTGCTGCAGGAGTTCAACGATGCGTTCACGGTCGTCCGGATGAAACAGTCCGAGCCAGAAAACGAGGCCGGGCTGCACTTCGTCGTACGTATAGCCGAGCGCGAGCGGCAGCTTGTCCAGGTAACTCAGCATGCGTGCTTTGCAATCGAGATGCCACAGGTGAATGTTTGCGCCGTCGAGGGCAACATCCAGATCCTGCTTGCTCTTTTTCAGGGCTTCTTCGCCCGCCTTGCGCGCGGAAATATCTTCGATGACGGCGATCTTGTATGCCGGCTCGCCGTTCGTCTTGCGCACACAGGAGATGCTGGCATCGATCCAGATGATCGTTCCGTCTTTGCGCAGGTAGCGCTTTTCAATCAGGATGTCGTCGGTTTCCCCCGCCAGCAGACGGCGGTGCTGTTCGATGCCGATCTGGATGTCGTCCGGGTACGTAATGTCGTCGTAGGTGCGGTTGAGCAATTCTTC
>DASVLY010000505.1:0-9155 GCA_036384635.1 Noviherbaspirillum sp.
GCAGAGGATTGAAAATCCTTGTGTCGGTGGTTCGATTCCGCCCCGGGCCACCAAGAAAATCAAGGGCTTAGCTTCGGCTAAGCCCTTTTGCATTTAGGGGCGAACCGAAAAATGGTCAATAGGTAAGATTATTGCCTCCGAAATTTTGCAGTACCGCGCCAAGTATTATTGCGACGGCTATTCGACGACCGTATTTTGACTGCACTTTATCGATTTCAGATGAGCGACTGGGGGACTTTTTATCCATAGTTGATGCCCTCTCTCCCTTGAAAAAGATTTGTTGATTTTCCCCAAATTTGAGCACCTCTTCCTCAAGATGCCCCCCCCCCTTTCCAACTCAGTCAGTATCTTCCTGTTACCACTTAGCAGTTACATATGGTAGATTCATTCCGCCGAGTAAATAGCCAGCCGGAAAAATGCTGTAATTTCAGTTGGCTGCGATCAACAAAACAAAAACGGAAGGTGCGCAGTGAAGACAATCAGCTTTGTAAATATGAAAGGTGGGGTAGGTAAAACGACGCTTGCATTGAATGTGGCGGATTGCTTGGCGCGCGCCAATAGTAAAAAAGTAGCAATAATTGATGTTGATCCGCAGTTCAATGCGACGCAATGTATTTTTAAAGGCCCCGAATACGTAGAGATTTTGAGGACCAACAAGGATACGATTATCAATGTATTTGATACTGATATCCGCCCTACGGCCGGAGTGGTGTCGGGAACAGCTATTACAGAGCCCAAAGAACTTCGAGACATAAAGCTTAGCCAGAAACACGGACTACACGTACTACCCGGCAATATCGAACTGTATCGCCTGGAAATGATTTCAGGTGAAGGACGTGAATTTGCGTTAAAGCGTTTTGTAGAAGAATCACTGGAGCCAGAAGGTTTTGACTATGTGATCTTTGACACGCCTCCTACGCCGTCGATTTGGATGACGAGCGCACTAATTGCATCAGATTATTTCGTTATACCTGTAAAGCCCGATCCACTCTCAATGATTGGCATCGATCTGCTCCGTTCGATAATAGAAAGAAAACGCAAGGCATATTCCCTCAAACTTGAATGTCTCGGCGTTGTATTTACTATGGTGGAACGTTCTGACAGCGTCTTATATGCTGAAGCCAGGGACAATTTGCTGCAAAATAAATACTGGAAAGACAATATCTTTGACGAATATTTACCCAAACGGGCGATTCTCGCGAAAACGCAGTTGGAACAGCCTTTTATTTTGAAGCAAGACGACTATGACCTCCGTAGTGCGCTGAAGGGAATAGTCGAAGAAATTTTGGAGAAGGTAGGCGATGGCGGCGAGTAAGACAAAGTCGGACATTGAGTTGCTAAGCGACGTGAACAGGATAAAGAGGGCCTCAATGGCCCTTGAGGAGTTGGTCTGGGGAATGCGAGGCTCCAAACTTGACTACCTTGCCGATGCAGCTCGCCTTTTGAGTGTCCTAGGCAATCACGATACGGACTCCACAATCGTAAAAACTTACAAATCGGAAGATCCGAATAAGCATTTCTTAATTGGCGTCCTCCCTAGGCTCTTTCAGGACAAGAAACTATTTGCTCAAAACGAAGATATTGTTGATTTTGCCGCCTCAGCATTGAAGCTAAATATGTCGAGGTCTGAAAAGCGGTCTCGGTACGAGATTATCGGAAAAGTAATATGCGAGACCGATACGTTGGATGAGAAACAACTAACCGATCTCGTGCGTGCTTTAGAAGTATTGCTAAATAACCGTGATAAGCTTGAAATGATGGCTGAAAAGAAGAAGTCGGGCAGATTCTCTTGGAACGAAACGATCCAAGAACTACTTGGCTCGAGATAAATCTATGGCACGCGAAGTAGACGAAGATTACAAACGCCTAACAGATTTTTTAGATGACTATAACCTTACAGCCCTTCTCAACGAACCGCCTTACCGCCTTTCCCTAAAACAGGGCCACGCGGCCTATTTGGCGCTTTTAACTTTATGGTCCGCAATTCAGTTTAATTGCGCTCAAAGGCCAATTCCAGTTTTAGACAAGACACTTACCGAAGACGACCATTCATTTCGGTTTATTCAAGAGGCGATTTCTGATGTAGGCAGCTCGTTTTTTTGTTGCTTACACGGAGCTTACAAGCCTGGAAATATGGCCTTACGAAGTGCCATTGAAAATTTTGTCCGCTCAATGACGGGGCTCTTTAATGCCACCGCGTTGACGGCAACCAGCGTCTATGAATTATTTGACCTAGCGAAAACATCGCGACCGTTTTTAGCTACAGATGGCAAAATAGCTATTGAGCGGCTGCAGAAAAGCTACAAAGAATTATGCAAATACACCCATTCTGCAACGCTTGCTCATATGGCGGGAATCCAATCATTGGACCACTTTCCCACATTGGATAAAGATACTTTTTCTGATTGGGCCCAAGAGGTAAAAGCAACTACATCCTCAATAATTAGTAGCTTCGCAGCGTCAGCTACAGGGTTTTATCAATCCTGTCATTTCCGCACCAAAGATATTCTCGAACCTTACATTTCGAGAGAGCAAAGACTGAGACTCCTTGGGGGCGCATAACGCATATGCCCACGCTTTAATGCGCAAGCATTTTCCAATGTCTGCTTCGACACTGATAGCTTTAAACATGCGACTGGCGTTGCGCTTCCTACTGATTTCACCCACACTTTCGCCAACGTGTAGCTCACTCGAACTGCACGCCACCATTGTTCGCTTCTGAATGTCGCACTGATAATATGCGCCACTTTCCGTACCCCACCCCATGAGAATTGCCGTTCTCGACAGCGATCCCGATCAAGCCAGGCTGGCATGCCAGGTTCTGGCTGCGGCCGGCCATATCTGCGAATGGATCGCGAGCGGCAAGGAATTCCTGGAGCGCATGCAGCGGGAAAATATCGACCTTTTGATGATCGACAATCAACTGCCGGATTTATCCGGCCTCGAAGTCATCCGCGCAACGCAAGGCCGCCTGCCGGTATTGCTTGTTGTTGGTGCTGCAGAAGATGAGATTGTCGCCGCACTTGCTGCCGGCAGCATCGTAGATTACGTGGTCAAGCCGCTGCGGCGCGGCGAACTGACACTGCGCGTGCGCGCATTGTTAAAGCGAGCCTATCCGGGACAACAAACAACTGCAGTGATCCAATTTGGCCCCTATTTGTTCGAGGCGGTCAGCGGCCGACTGACTGTTGACGGCAAGCCAATTGATATTACCCGGAAGGAATTCGATCTCGCTTTGCTGTTTTTCCGCAACCTCGGTCGCCCGCTTTCACGCGCCTACATTCAGGAAAACATCTGGTCACGGGATGCCGACGTTCCTTCGCGCACGATGGACACGCATGTTTCACGCATCCGCAGCAAACTCGGTCTGCGGCCGGAAAATGGGTTCAGGCTGGTTCCTGTCTATAGCTATGGTTATCGGCTGGAACAATTGGCGTGATGAACCTGCTGCGAAACGCCTGATCGAAGCTATCGCATGCCCGTCGAACCGGTAGCATGCTTTGTGCCATATGGCAACAAGTTATAATACGTCACCGAATCCATGGAATAGCGATCTCCGAATGCAGCTTCTCGCCGTCGGCCTTAACCACACCACCGCGCCCGTTTCCCTGCGCGAGAAGGTGGCGTTCCCCGCAGACCAGATCGGTCAGGCAGTGGCATCGGCGCGCGCCTGGTTCGGTCGCAATGCATCGGCGCCCGGCAGCGACGAAGCGGCAATCCTGTCAACCTGCAACCGCACGGAAGTGTACGCCGCCAGCAATCTCCCGGGCGGCGTCGGCGCGGCGATCGATTCCACTGCGCATTTCCTCGCGCAATACCACCGGTTGCCGTACACCGAGCTGCGGCCTTACCTGTACACGCTGCCGCAAGACAATGCGGTGCGCCATGCATTTCGCGTGGCCTCCGGCCTCGATTCGATGGTCCTGGGAGAGCCGCAGATCCTCGGACAAATGAAGGATGCGGTGCGCCAGGCGGACGAAGCCGGCGGCCTCGGCACCTATCTGCACCAGATGTTCCAGCGCACCTTCGCAGTCGCCAAGGAAGTGCGCAGCACCACTGAAATCGGTGTGCATAGCGTATCGATGGCCGCTGCCGCAGTGCGACTGGCGCAGCGGATTTTCGACAAGATTACCGAACAGCATGTGCTGTTCATCGGCGCAGGTGAAATGATCGAGCTGTGCGCAACGCACTTCGCCGCGCAAAATCCGAAATCGCTGACGATCGCCAACCGTACATTGGAGCGCGGCGAAGCGCTCGCGCACCGCTTCAACGGACATGCGATGCGCTTGGGCGAGCTGTCGAACCGGCTGGCGAAATTCGACATCATCGTCTCCTGCACCGCATCCTCGCTGCCCATCATTGGTCTGGGCATGGTCGAGCGCGCGATCAAGGCGCGCCGCCACAAGCCGATGTTCATGGTCGATATCGCCGTGCCGCGCGATATCGAATCCGAAGTCAGCCGGCTGGACGATGTATTCCTGTACACCGTCGACGACCTCGGCACGGCGGTGCAGACCGGCATTGAAAACCGCCAGGCCGCTGTAGCACAGGCCGAAGCGATCATCGAAACCCGCGTGCAGTCGTTCATGCACTGGATCGACAGCCGTGCCGTGGTACCTGTCATTCAGGATATGCACGAAACCAGCGAAGCAATGCGCATGGCCGAACTGGAACGCGCCAAAAAGCTGCTCGCCAAAGGCGAGAGCATCGACACGGTGCTGGAAGCGCTGTCCAAAGGCCTTACGGCGAAATTTCTGCACGGCCCGCAGCAGGCGCTGCACAATGCGCAGGGCGACGAACGCGCGCGCCTGGCTGCGCTCCTGCCGCAACTGTTCCGCACCAAGCGCTAGCGTAGCTCATCCCCGCTTCCCGCTCTGCCGAAAGCGTCTGAGCAAACGTCCGAAGCGACTGGCCGCAGCATCCCGATCCCATATTCACAATACGACATGAAACCATCAATGCTTGCCAAACTCGACCAGCTCACCGAACGGCTGGAAGAGTTGAATAACCTCCTGATGCAGGAAGGCGTTACCTCCGACATGGACCAGTACCGCAAGCTGTCGCGCGAACACGCTGAACTGGGGCCGCTGGTCGCCCTCTACAAGGACTATGTGAAAGCCGGCGACGACATCAAAGCCGCGCAGGAAATGCTGTCCGATCCCGACATGAAGGAGCTGGCGCAGGAGGAAATCACTGCCGCGAAAGTCCGCATCGAGCAGCTCGAAGTCGATCTGCAAAAAATGCTGCTGCCGAAGGACCCGAATGACGAGCGCAACATCTATCTCGAAATCCGCGCCGGCACCGGCGGCGACGAAGCGGCGTTGTTCGCGGGTGACCTGCTGCGCATGTATACCCGTTATGCGGAACGCAGCCGCTGGCAGGTGGAAATGGTATCGGAGTCGCCTTCAGAAATCGGCGGCTACAAGGAAGTCATCGTCCGCATCATCGGTTTCGGCGCGTACTCGAAACTCAAATTCGAGTCGGGCGGCCATCGCGTGCAGCGTGTGCCGGCCACCGAAACCCAGGGCCGGATTCATACTTCCGCCTGCACCGTGGCGGTGATGCCGGAGGCGGATGAAGTGGGCGATGTCGACATCAATCCGGCAGACATCCGCATCGACACCTTCCGCGCCTCCGGCGCCGGAGGCCAGCACATCAACAAGACCGACTCGGCAGTGCGCATCACGCATATCCCGACCGGCATCGTGGTCGAATGCCAGGACGACCGCAGCCAGCACAAGAACAAGGCGCAGGCGATGAAGGTGCTGGCCGCGCGCATCAAGGATGTGCAGATGCGCGAACAGCAGGCCAAGGAAGCAGCCACCCGCAAGTCGCTGATCGGTTCGGGCGATCGCAGCGAGCGCATCCGTACCTACAACTTCCCGCAAGGGCGGATGACCGACCATCGCATCAACCTGACGCTGTACAAGCTTGATTTCATCATGGACGGCGATCTGGAAGAACTGACCAATGCGCTGGTTGCGGAACACCAGGCCGAACTGCTGGCGCAGCTTGGCGAAGAGGGATAAGCTGCGCCCGCTGCATCAAGGGAACTCCTGACACGATTTCACGCCATATCAATCATGAGGCATTACACGCTACGACAGGCAAACATGAAAACTTCCAAATCCGTGTTCATTGCAGTTGGCATCGTCTCGCTCGCGCTGGTTGGCTTTGCGCTCTATCTGCAGCATGTGAAGGACAACCTGCCCTGCCCGCTGTGCGTGATCCAGCGTTATGTCTTCGTCGGCCTGGCGCTACTGTGCTTCATTGTGGCGGCGCTGCCGCAAAACGCCGCCCGCATCGGCGCGGCGCTGGGCGCGCTGACGGCATTGTCGGGAGTGGGTGTCGCAGGCTGGCATCTGTGGGTGAAGGCGCATCCGAGCGTTTCCTGCGGCATCGATCCGCTGGAGACTGCATTGAACAAAATTCCGAGCGCCGAACTGCTGCCCTTCCTGTTCAAGGCCGATGGCCTGTGTACCACCGAATATGCACCCATCCTCGGCCTGCAGACGCCAACCTGGTCGCTGATCTGGTTCGCCATTTTCACGCTGGCGCTGATGTGGACTGCGCTGCGTAAAAGCCGCTGATTGAAGCCATGCAGCAGGCGTTTGCCATCGCCCCCGGCAGCACCATCGGCTCGATTCTGAGGAATACGGTCATCGACCCGCTTGAAGCCCGCATTCTGCTCACCCACGCGCTGCAACTGTCGCGCGTGCAGCTCATTACGCAATCCGACCGTGTATTAAGCGCGCACGAAGCTGAACGCATCGCATCCCTGTTCAAGCGCCGCCTCGGAGGCGAGCCGGTTGCGTACATCACAGGCGAACGCGAGTTCTACGGCCTTTCCCTGCATGTCACGCCAGACGTGCTGATTCCGCGCCCAGAAACCGAACTGCTGGTCGAACTTGCTCTGCAACACCTGCCGCCGAACGGACGCATTCTCGACATGGGCACCGGCTCCGGCGCGATTCCCGTCGCAATTGCGCATAGCCGGCCCGATGCCATTGTCTCCGCGCTCGATGTGAGCAGCAACGCGCTCGCGGTGGCCCAGCGCAACGCAGCGCGCCACGGCGTCACCATCCAATTCCTGCAAAGCGACTGGTATGCCGCGCTCGCCCATCAGCAATTCGACATCATCGTTGCCAATCCGCCATACATTGAAGCCGGCGACGTTCATCTTTCACAAGGCGATTTGCGCTTCGAACCGGTCGATGCGCTGACCGATCATGCCGACGGCTTGTCCGCGCTTCGCATCCTCATTGCCGGCGCACCGCGCTACCTCGCTGGCGGCGGCTGGTTATTGATGGAGCATGGTTACGATCAGGCCGCAGCCGTTCGCACCATGCTGGCGGGTCAAGGCTTCGGCGCTGTGCAGAGCTGGACGGATCTTGCCGGAATCGAGCGCGCCACAGGCGGCTCCAATCAATCTTCCTGACGAGGCAAGCGTCATAATTACCGCCCCCGTACGCTGTCAAGACTGGCGCATTTGCGCTAATTGCGTATCATTCTGTGCTCCCCCGTCTCTTATTTTTTAACCCGATGCTGCCTCCCATTGAACAACGCCTAGCTCTTGAACTCGCCGCCAGGCCGGCACAGGTTGCCGCCGCCATCGCCTTGCTGGATGAAGGCGCGACAGTACCGTTTATTGCACGCTACCGTAAGGAAGCTACCGGCGGACTGGATGACACGCAGTTGCGCCTGCTGGAAGAGCGTCTGCGCTATCTGCGCGAGCTGGAAGATCGACGTGCCGCGATCATTGCGTCGATTGAAGAGCAAGGCAAGATGACGCCGGAATTGCTCGATGCGATTGTGCATGCGGAAGACAAGACGCGGCTGGAAGACCTGTACCTGCCGTACAAGCCGAAACGCCGCACCAAGGCACAAATCGCAGCGGAAGCAGGCCTGACCGGCCTCGCCGATGCGCTCCTGGACAACCCGTCATTGAACCCGGAAGAAGAAGCAGCGAAATACCTGAAACCGGCGTTTACAACCGCAAACGGCGACAACCCCGGCGTGCCCGACGCCAAGGCGGCACTGGACGGCGCGCGTCAGATCCTGATGGAGCGTTTTGCCGAAGACGCGACGCTGCTGCAGACATTGCGCGAATACCTGAACGAACACGGCGTGGTCGAATCCAAGGTCGTGGAAGGCAAGGAAGACGCCGGCGCGAAATTCGCGGACTACTTCGATTATTCGGAAGCGATCGGCACCATTCCTTCGCACCGCGCGCTTGCACTGTTCCGCGGCCGCCGCGAGGAAATGCTGACGGTGTCGCTGCGTCTGGACAGCGAAGAAGAGAAGCCGAAATGGGATGCGCCGCATAACCCGTGCGAGAGCCGCATTGCCGCGCGCTTTGGCATCAGCAACCAGGGGCGGCCTGCCGACAAATGGCTGTCCGACACCGTGCGCTGGACCTGGCGCGTGAAAGTGTTCATGCACCTTGAAACCGAATTGATGACCAACCTACGCGAACGCGCGGAGGTCGAGGCGATCAATGTGTTTGCGCGCAACCTGAAGGATTTGTTGCTGGCTGCACCTGCGGGGCCGCGGGCAACCATGGGTCTCGATCCGGGCTTGCGCACCGGCGTCAAAGTCGCAGTGGTGGATGCGACCGGCAAGGTGGTCGATACCGCAACAATTTATCCGCACCAGCCGCGCAACGACTGGCATGGTTCGATTCATACACTGGTGCAACTGGCGCAAAAGCACAAGGTCGCGCTGATCTCGATCGGCAACGGCACCGCATCGCGCGAAACCGACAAGCTGGCACAGGATTTGATCAAGCAGCATCCCGAATTGAAACTGACGAAGATCGTGGTCTCGGAGGCCGGCGCATCCGTGTATTCCGCGTCCGAATTCGCGTCACGCGAATTGCCGGAGCTGGACGTATCGCTGCGCGGCGCGGTATCGATCGCACGCCGCCTGCAGGACCCGCTCGCCGAACTGGTGAAAATCGATCCGAAATCGATTGGCGTCGGGCAGTACCAGCACGACGTCGGGCAGACCCAGCTCGCGCGCTCGCTGGACGCGGTAGTGGAAGATTGTGTGAATGCAGTAGGCGTCGACGTGAATACGGCATCGGCGCCGTTGCTCGCACGTGTGTCCGGCCTGAATGCGAGCGTCGCGCAGAGTATCGTCAGCTATCGCGATAT
>DASVLY010000506.1:0-3245 GCA_036384635.1 Noviherbaspirillum sp.
GAGGACAGGCGGCCTGGACAACCTGCGCCAGGACTTGCGCCGGTATACGGAAATCCAGAACGCAGCGCGCGCGAGGAACCTGGGCCGGCTGCTCGCGCTGACGGCAAAGGCGCGGTTTTCCACGCCGCCTTTTCAGGAGAAATTCCGGGCGCTGCAATCGGGTAACCAGCTTCCGCCGGCGGATGTGGTCGCGCAGTATCAGGCGGCAATGCAGGCGTGGCGTTCGGGCGATACGAAACAGGCATACGGTGTTTTGCAAAAGATGGTGGCCGGCCCTTGGGCGGAAGCGGCCGCCAGGCAACTGGAACGCAAGAAAACGCTCGAAGAACAGTTCGCGCAATTGCAGAAAACGCGCGGCGCCGACGGATATGACGACCGCCTTCTGGCGTTTTACGGCTCTCTTGATCCCGACGAAGACGTGTACTTCATGAAAGCCGTCGATGCGGATATCGCTGCGCTGAAGGACAAGGCGCTCAGGCGCGCGCAGGAATTGCTCTCCAGCGCACAGGCGAAGTGGAGCCGGTACCGGGACAACGGCGCAATCGAGGGGCAGCAGCGGCTCGAAGGCGCCATCTCGGACAAGTTCCGCACCCAGGCCCAACTGCTTGCGCAAGCAAGCGAAGAAGCCAGGCAAGGCATGCGCATCTACACGCAACTGAAAATGGAGCAGCCCGCCGAGTGGCGCAAGGTGCAAGACGAGATCAATGCCGAAGCAGAGCAGCAACGCAAAGCCATGCAGGATGTGCGTGATGTGCTGACGCCCGAACTGTGGAAGACAAAGCTGACATTGCTGGGAGGGCAGGAACGATGACGAAGGCCAATCCCCTGAAACCGCTGACCGAGGCGCTGGAAGATCATAGCGCCGAGGGTATTGCGATCCTGACTTCCGAACCCTGGCGCTTCACCCAGGCAACCGTGATTACGATGGTGGCATTGGTGTTGTGCGCACTGCTCTGGTCGTTCTTCGGGCATTCGGACGTGATCGTGACTGCGCAGGGGGCGCTGCAGCCGGAATCGGAAGTGCGCCGTTTCTATGCGCCGGTCGACGGCGAACTGGCGAACGTCTACATCGCCGAAGGCCAGCCGGTATCGAAAGGCGATGTGCTGGCCAGGCTCAACGCCAGGGGCGCGATTGAAGCCGCCTCCAATGCATTGCAGGCGCAGTTGAAACTCGAAGATGCCGAGCGCGAATGGCGCGAGTTCCCGCAGAAAAAGACGATGATGGAACGCCGGGCGGAGGCGTTGAAGCAGGCGATGGAAGTGGAAGAACATCAGCATGAAAAGCGCGTGACCGAAGGAACGAGCAAGCTGGCCGAAGGACAGAAGGCGCAACTGCAGGAAGCGCGCACCAATGTCGAAGAGGCGCGCCGCGCACGCGATGCCGCCAGGGATGAGGCGAACAAGTATGCACGGCTGTTCGCGCTGCCGGGCGGCGGCGGGGTGTCGCAGCTTCAGGTCGAAGGCAAGAAAAATGCGCTGCTGGCCGCTGAAAACGCGCTGCGCGTTGCACAATCCAAACTGAGCGAACTGAGCGCGCGTCAAAGCCTGGAGTTCGGACAGGCGAAGGCGCAACTGGAAACCAGCGGCCAGGAACTGGCCAAACTGCAATTGCAGTACGATGCGGCGACGAAGGAAATCGCGAATACGGAAGAAAAGCTGCGGCTGCAGTTGCAGACGGCACGGCTGGTGGCCGAAGCAGCAGCCAGGATACGGTTCGAGAACATCGACAAGGATAATTTTCTGCTGATCGTTGCTCCTGCCGATGGCGTGGTCACCGATGTCACGTCAACCCAGCCGGGCGACAAGATACAGGCCAATACGCCGCTGGGGGGGATTGCGCCGAAAAATGCGCGTCCGGTGCTGAAAGTCGAGATTGCCGAGCGTGATCGGGCTTTTCTGAAGGAGGGGCAGCCCGCCAAACTGAAATTCAATGCATTTCCATATCAGCGATACGGACTCATCAACGGCACGCTGAAATACATTTCACCCGCCACCAAACCGTCGCCGCAGAGCAGGCAGCCGGTGTACGAGGGGCGCATTGCGCTCGAACGCGATCACTATCTGGTGGGGGACACCAAGTATCCGTTGCGGTACGGGATGACGGCTGCTGCCGAAGTGGTCGTGCGCGAGCGGCGCCTGATCGATCTTGCGCTGGACCCGTTCCGGCAGATCGGGGGATGAGGGAGATTTAGGAACGAGCACGGAATAATTTCCCGATGTGTTCCACGCCTGACGGGCGCACTGCGGCGTTGCTCGTCGTCGCCATAGCTCGCTATGACTCCTCCTCGCGCCTTGCATTGCATCCCGTCAGGCGCGTCCAAATCGGGAAATTATTTCGTGCTCGTTCCTTAATTGAAGACTTTGATCGCGCCTTTGATTGCCCAATAGATCAGGCTGATGCTGCATGCTGCGGACAATGCCATGCACAGGACCGCTTGCAGCTTGTTGTAATTGAAGCGGCAGGCGGTGACGGCAGTTTTTTGTACATTGCGTACTGATTTTTGCATGACATTCCTCATTGAGCCGCAGAAATTACTTTCTGATGGTCATTGTATTGAATGCTTGTTGCGGATCAATAGCATGTTCTCAATTTTCCCTGAAATATAGTTGAGCGCCATCAAAAATACGCATTGTCCACATCTGCCGGTTGTTCTACATTTGCCCACATTTACTGTGATTAATGTTGTGGATAAGCATGAATAATGTTTATTAAGTATATGATTTTTAAGAAAATTATGATGTTGATTAAAATTAAGGCAAAGCGGGGGCACGCTAGTCGATGTTATTTTCGCCTGCCTTTCGGCGCACTCTTCATCGAAAGCGAACCCTTGGGTGCCGGACGGCTGTTGGCCGGGGTACGAACCACTGCCGCCCCCGGACGCGGCTTGTTCTGCCCAAACTTGCGTGCAAGCTGGTCCGGCCCCGGCGTTTCCTTGCGCCGTTCGATTGCGCTCAACGTCGGCGAGGGATCGTAGCGCGGCACCAGATGCCGCTCGCTATTGCCGATCAGGTCGGCGCGTCCCATGCGTTTCAATGCTTCGCGCAGCATTTCCCAGTTTTCCGGATCGTGATAACGCAGGAAGGCTTTGTGCAGGCGGCGGATTTTCCCGGTGCGCACCGTCTCGACCGCTTCCGAATCGGCGCTGATCTTGCGCAGCGGATTCCTGCGGCTGTGGTACATCGCGGTCGCCAGCGCCATTGGCGTCGGCAGGAATGTCTGCACCTGGTCGAGGCGGAAGTTGTTC
>DASVLY010000507.1:0-7163 GCA_036384635.1 Noviherbaspirillum sp.
CTATCGCGAGGATTTGCAACGCCGCAATCGCGTTCGAGCGCCCGGCAAAACCGCAAATCGGAGTGCGCCGGACCACTAGTATCCGTGTCCAATTTGACGAAAGCTCTTGGCTTGATCGACACGGTGTATTGCCAGGCTGCTGATTCGCATCTGGCGTGAAAAGATGGCTTGGGCAGACGTGCTGTTGACGCCTGCCCAGTCAGACCTCTTGTATTGGAGGTTGGAAGCGGTTCAGTCTCTTTTTCTTTTATGTGGCCTTGTTGCCGTTTGCGCGGTTGACCAGGAAAGTGGTCAGCAGCGGCACCGGCCGCCCGGTTGCTCCTTTGGCAGAACCGCTCTTCCATGCAGTGCCGGCGATATCAAGGTGCGCCCAGGTATATTTTTTTGTGTAGCGTTCCAGGAAGCAGGCTGCGGTAATGCTGCCGCCCGGCGGGCCGCCAATGTTTGCCATATCGGCAAAATTCGATTTCAACTGCTCCTGATAAGCATCTTCAATCGGCATGCGCCATGCGGTGTCGCCGGTCGCTCGGCCGGCTGCCAGCAATTCGTTGGCGAGCGCATCATGTGCTTCGTCATGCCGTGTGAACAAGCCTGAATTGTGATGGCCAAGGGCGGTGACGCAGGCGCCGGTCAGCGTTGCGATATCGACCACGGCTGCCGGTTTGAAGCGCTCGACATAGGTTAGCGCATCGCACAGGATCAATCGTCCCTCGGCATCGGTATTCAGGATTTCGATGGTCTGGCCGGACATGGAGGTTACGATGTCGCCAGGTTTCGAGGCGCGGCCGGACGGCATGTTTTCACAGGTGGGAATCACGCCGATCACATTCAGCTTCAGACCGAGTTCGCCGATCGCACGGAAGGTGCCGAGCACCGATGCGGCGCCGCACATGTCGTATTTCATCTCGTCCATATTGGCGCCCGGCTTGATCGAAATGCCGCCGGAGTCGAAAGTGATGCCTTTGCCAACCAGCACGATTGGCGCATCCTTCTGTTTGCCGCCCATGTGCTTGAGGATGATGAATTTCGGCGGCTCTTCGCTGCCTTTGGTAACCGAGAGGAGGCTGCCCATCTTGAGTGCTTCGATCTGTTTGCGGTCCAACACCTCGATACCGAACTTGAAATCCTTCGCCAGTTTCTTCGCCGTATCCGCAAGATAGGTCGGGGTGCAGATATTGCTTGGGAGGTTGCCGAGATCCTTGGTCAATGCCATGCCGTTGGCAATCGCAACGCCTTGCGTTATTGCTGCCTTGGCGGAGGCTGTCCCGGCGGCGGATACGGCGAATGCGATTTTCTTCACGCCGGCAGGCGTATCGTCCTTCTTGCTCTTGGTCGTGTCATAGCGGTATGCACCATCGCGCAACGCCAGAACCGATGCGCGTACCGCCCAAGCGACATCACGATCTTTCACCTCTTCCAGCGGCAGCGCGATCACTGCATCGGCGGCCCCCAGCGAGGAAAGAATGCGGGCTGCGGCCTGCACGGCTGATGAAAAATTTTTATTGTTCACGGATTCTTTGCTGCCCAGGCCGACCAGCAGGATGCGTTCTGCCGTGATGCCGTCGAGACCGCGTAACAGCAGGGTGGAGCCGGCCTTCCCTGTGATGTCGCCCGACTTGACCGCTGCGCTGATGGCACTCTTGTGGTCCAGATCGCGCGCCGCCTGCGACAATTTCTTGTCGTCGAACACGCCGACGACGAGGCAGCCTGTTTTCACACCAGCGATGCCGGTTTTGGCATCGATAGTTTTTATGCTAAAGTCCATGAGTCGCTCCTCCTTATCCAGCCGCAATTATAGTCACAATCAATGATTTTTCAGCGCGCTCTTCGACGCGAATTGGTAAGTACTGCCGGCGCTGTCTTCACCACGCTTTTCACCATTACCATCACTGTGATGCTGATCAAGATCCTCGGCCAAGCCGCAGGAGGCAAGGTCGCATCGCAAGACGTGATCGCACTGATCGGTTTCGCCGCATTGAATTATCTGTCGGTCATCCTGATTCTCACAGGGTTTATTTCAGTGTTAGTGGTGGTGACGCGCAGCTATCAGGATTCCGAGATGGTGGTATGGTTTGCGTCCGGTCTGAGCCTGACGCGCTGGATTGCGCCGGTGCTGTCGTTTGGCTTGCCTATCGTGATATTGACTGCGCTGTTGAGTTTCTTCCTGACGCCATGGGCAAACAGGCACAGCGCCGAATTCAGGGAGCGCTTCGAGAAGCGTGAAGACATTGCAAAGGTTGAGCCCGGCAAATTCAAGGAATCAGCATCGGCTGACCGTATCTTCTTTGTCGAGGGTGTCAGCAGCGACACGGCCAAGGTAAAGAATGTGTTCGTCAACACGATTCAGAATGGACGTACCAGCGTGGTTGTCGCCAAGGAGGGCACGATTGCACTCGACCAGCGTGGAGATAAATTTCTTGTCATGAGCAAGGGACGTCGCTATGACGGCATTGCCAATCAGCCCGATTTCCGCATCATGGAGTTCGAACGTTATGGCGTGCTGGTAGCCCGTCAATCGCAAGCAGTGGTCGGGGACAAATCAGCCCGTTCGCTGCCCACGCCGGCATTGCTGGCCGACTTGAATAATTTTAATCGTGCCGAATTGCTGTGGCGGGTTTCCTTGCCGTTGATGTGCCTGCTGCTGATGCTGCTCGCCATTCCATTGAGTTTTGTGAATCCGCGCGGTGGACGTTCCGCCAATTTGCTGATTGCGTTGCTGCTGTTTGTCATTTACAGCAATATGGTGACGGTATTCCAGAACGCGGTTCAGCAACAGCGGTTGCCGCTGGCGGCTGCCTGGTGGCCTATTCACCTGACAGCGGCGTTGCTGATGGTGTTGCTGTTCTCGTGGCGTCTCTTCATTAACAATCCGTACCATCCAGCCGCCCTGTGGGGAGCGTGCAAGCGCGCTTTCCTGTTCAGAAAGGCGATGCAATGAAGGTTCTGGTCAGATATGTTTCATCGCAAATCGTCGGTGCGGTGTTGTTCGTGCTGGCCGCTTTCCTTGCGCTGTTCGCATTTTTCGACTTGATTGGCGAACTGCCGGCAGTCGGCCGCGGCGGCTACCGGCTGCAACACGCCTTCATCTATGTCGCGATGGGGCTGCCCGGTTATGTGTACGAATTGATGCCGATCGCCGCATTGATCGGCACTATCTATACACTGGCGCAATTGGGGGTGCGTTCGGAATTCACGATCATGCGCGCGTCCGGCCTGTCGATGCGGATGGCAGGGATGATGCTGGCAAAAGTCGGGATCGTGTTCGTGCTGATAACCTCACTGTTTGGCGAATTCATTGCGCCGGCTTGCAGCCAGATGGCGGAAAAGCTGAAGCTGCAGGTGCAAGGGGCAATGATCTCGCAAGAGTTCCGCTCCGGTTACTGGACCAAGGATGTGATTCGTGAGAACGGACTCACCGGAGAACCGATTGGCTCGCGTTTCGTGAATGTGCGTGAAGTCAGCCCCGATGGCCAGTTGCGGGGTGTGAAGCTGTACGAATTCGACCGTGATTTTCATTTGACGGCGGTCGTGACCGCTGCGCATGCGGATTACGAGGGGGAGAACGTGTGGCGCTTGGGGAATGTATCGGAAACGCTTTTCCCGACCGGCACGCCGGACATTTCCGCTACCGTAAAGACGACAAACGCGGCGAACAGAAAGCTGGTATCCGAAATCACGCCTGATATCCTGTCGGTGTTGTTCGCCGATCCGGACCGGATGTCTGCCTATGACCTGCATGCCTATATCAATCACCTGGAGGAAAACAACCAGAACACCGGGCGCTATGAAATTGCGTTCTGGAAGAAGCTGATTTATCCGTTTTCGGCAATGGTGATGATGGCGTTGGCTTTGCCGTTCGCCTACCTGCATTTCCGTGCTGGTGGCGTGAGTCTGAAGATATTCATTGGCATCATGATCGGTGTCAGTTTTCAACTGATCAACAGCCTGTTTTCCCACCTGGGATTACTGAATACTTGGCCACCGCTGGCAACGGCGGCAGTGCCGAGCGCAATCTTTCTGCTGGTAGCGATAGGCGCGCTGTTGTGGGTGGAAAGGCATTGAGGATGGCACAGCGCGCTCTTGTCCTGTTCGGCCACGGTGCCCGCGATCCGAAGTGGGCAGAGCCGTTCTTGCATCTGCAGGGAATCATTCAGGCGCAATCGCAAGGAGTGACAGTCGCGCTGGCATTCCTGGAATTGATGTCGCCGCGCTTGTCGGAACTTGTGGCGCAACTGGTGCGGGATGGGTGTGCCGAGATTACGGTGGTGCCGGTGTTCTTCGGACAAGGCGGGCATGTATTGCGCGATTTGCCGATGATGATCGAGCAGTTGCGGCAGGCGCATCCCGGCCTTGCATTGAAGGTGGCGCAGGCAGTGGGAGAGGATACGGAGGTATTGAATGCGATTGCGCGTTACTGCATCGGGGCATTGTAATGTGCGTTCAATCACGCACGGCCATCGCGTCACCTATCATGACCAGCACCGGGCCACGGTAATCGGTCAATCCTTTTTCCAGCTCGCTTAGACGCAGGCGGCGTACGTGTTCGTTATTCCGGCTGCAATTCTCGACAATGACAACAGGCAAGTCCGGCGAACGGCCTTGTGCCAGCAGTGTCTTCGCAGTGATCATCGCTTCCTTGCCGCCCATGTATTGAATCAGCGTGTCACAGTCCGGCAGAGTGGTTTGCTCCGGATGATTGGGCGCGGTGCTTGACGTGAAGAAGGCGACGCTGCGCGCAACGCCGCGCTTGGTCAGCGGCTGTTTGGTCGATGCCGCCGCTGCCAGCGCGGCGGTAATGCCGGGGATGATTTCAACCTCGATACCGGCGGCTTCCAGTGCGCGCAATTCTTCGTCTGCGCGGCCAAATATCATCGGATCGCCACCTTTCAGGCGAACCACCAGCTTGTATTTTTTTGCGTAATCAACCAGTTGCTGGTTGATGAAGGTTTGCGCGGTCGAGCGTTGTCCGGAACGCTTGCCGACCGAAATCCTGACTGCCTGCGGGCATAGTGCCAGCACCTCGTCGGTAACCAGCGCGTCATATAGCACGACTTCTGCTTCCGAAAGAACGCGGGTGCCGCGGACCGTGATCAGGTCGGCGGCACCCGGGCCGGCACCGAGCAGATAGACTTTGCCGAATGCTCTGTGCGCGGCGCTCGTTTGCTTCATGAGAACACCGGTCAGATGCGGATCATGCCCGCAGCAACCGTCTGGTGCGTCACTTCGTCGATCAGTATGAAGGAGCCTGTCGAGCGGATCGCTTCATATGCATCGGCAGCCAAGGGCTGCTGCACGTTGATCGACACGGTGGCGATGTCGTTCAGTTTCAATGCATCGGCAGCGCGGCGCTCCTGCGTATTGATGTCGAGCAGGGTATCGATTTTCGTCACGCGAGCTGCCACCTGCTTGGTGGTGTGCTTCAACCAGTATTTGCGCTGCATGTCGAGCGGCTCTTCCGACAGCCAGCAGACATCCGCAGTAACGGTCTTCTGCAGTGTCGCCGGTTGCTCTGCGGAGACGAACATATCGCCGCGCGAGATGTCGAGATACTCTTCCAGCAGGATCGTCACCGACTGGCCGGCACGTGCCGACGGTAGCGAGCCTTCGAGCACAAGGATATCCTTGACGGTTGCGGTCTTTCCACCGGGTTGCACGATCAGCTTGTCACCCTTGTGTACTTTTCCAGCTTCGATGCGGCCCATATAGCCTCGGAAATCATTCGCTTCATGGCCGTTGTGGCGCGCCACCAGTTGTACCGGGAAACGCAACGGTTCATCATGCGCCTCGTCGTACACGGAGAGCGACTCCAGCAGGCTGATCAGGGTCGGCCCTTGATACCAGGGCATCTTGTCACCGGCTTCGACCACGTTATCGCCTGCCAGTGCCGATAACGGAATCGCATGCACCTCGTTCAGGCCAAGTTGTTTTGCAAACTTCTGGTAGGCGGCGACGATCCGGTCGTACACGGTCTGATCGTAGTTGACCAGGTCCATCTTGTTGACCGCGACGATCACATGCTCGATGCGCAGCAGGTGTGCGATGGTCGAATGGCGCTTGGTCTGCGTCAGCAGTTCGACGCTGCCATCATCGCCCAATTTGACCTTCGACACGTCGATCAGGATGATCACCGCGTCGGCGGTCGAGGCACCGGTCACCATGTTGCGCGTGTACTGCTCATGGCCGGGGGTGTCGGCGATGATGAACTTGCGCTTGGGCGTGGCGAAGTAGCGGTAGGCGACGTCGATCGTGATGCCTTGCTCACGCTCGGCTTCCAGACCATCAGTCAACAGCGACAGGTCGACCATGTCGCCGACGGTGCGCTTGTGCTTGGCACGCGAAATCGCATCGAGCTGGTCGGCAAAGATCCCCTTGCTGTCAAACAGCAAGCGCCCGATCAGCGTGCTCTTGCCATCGTCAACCGAACCGGCGGTAATGAAGCGCAGCAGGCCGCGCTCTACGGTGGTGTTGTTCGTTTGTTCTGCAAGCACGGCGTTCATCAGAAATACCCCTCTTTCTTGCGTTTTTCCATCGATGCTTCGGATGTTTGGTCGTCCATGCGGGTCGCGCCGCGCTCGGTGATTTGCGTGACCGCAGTTTCTGCGATGATCGCATCGACCGTTGTCGCGTCGGACGCGACCGGACAGGTGCAGGAGATATCGCCGACGGTACGGAAGCGCACTACACGGGTTTCGACAATCTCGCCTTCCCGGGCGGGTGTCAGGCCGGTCAGCGGCACCAGAAGGCCGTTGCGCGGGATCACCTGGCGTTCATGCGCGAAGTAAATTGACGGCAGCGCCAGTTTTTCGCGTGCAATGTACTGCCATACGTCGAGCTCGGTCCAGTTCGAAATCGGGAACACGCGCATGTTTTCCCCGGGATGCACGCGGGTGTTATACAGATCCCACAGTTCCGGGCGCTGTGCTTTCGGGTTCCACTGGCCGAATTCGTCACGGAACGAGAAGATGCGCTCCTTCGCACGCGCCTTTTCTTCATCGCGACGGGCACCGCCAATGCAGGCATCGAACTTGTGCGCGGCGATGGTTTCCAGCAGCGTTACTGCTTGCGCCGCATTGCGCGAATCGGTTTGCGGATTGCGCAGGCGTACCGTGCCGCGCTTCATCGAATCTTCGACGTGACCGACGATCAGGTGTTCGCCCAGTTCG
>DASVLY010000508.1:0-4922 GCA_036384635.1 Noviherbaspirillum sp.
ACGCTCGCTGTTTGTGGAGGCATCGCGTTACCGCTTCGGCGATGCCGGCCGCATGCAGCGACTGGCGGCGCTACAACAATCGCTGCCCAAGCTGGAAGCGCAGGAAGATCAACTGACGCTGAAGATCAACAAGCTGGCAAGCGAAGTAAGCGCATTGAAGGCGCGCATTGCCGGCGTGGATGCAGCCAAGGAGTTAGTTGCGCGCCAGGCGGAATTCGACGAGGCCACGCACAGCGCCACCCCGTTGAAAGCCGCGCGCACCGAAGTTGGCACGCGCCTGGGCGAACTGTTCCCGCTCACGAAAAAAGCGACGGAAGACCGCACGCTGGCCGACAATGCATGGCAAAACGCCAAACGCGCATTGGCCGACAGCGAAGCGAACCTGCGCCAATCCGAAAAGCGCCAGCGCGAAGAGCGTGAAGCGCATGCGAAGACGCTGCTTGAGATCCGCAATACCTGGCGTCACCTGCCCTATGCATGGCGCAGGCCGGCGCGGCGATTGGAACTGGTGGCAGAACATCAGAATGCGCACCAGGTCGAGCTGCGCCTGAAGCATCTGGCTACCGACCTTGCGCGCGACGACTGGGAAACCGATTCCACCGTGGTGGACCAGCATGTGCGCCTGACCAGCCTCTTGCAAGGCCGCCAGGCGGAAACCGATGAACGCCGCTACCAGAACAACCGCGCGATCGAAGCGACCACTAACGCGCGCGGTGCCTACATCGAGCGGCTGCGCTATACGATCAAGACCTACAGCCGCAACATCAAGGAGTTGGGAGAACTGGCCGGCATCGAAGTCCACACCGATCCGGTGCGGCTGGAAAACGACGACGTACAACTGGCGCAGGCCGGCCTGCAAGTGCGCTTCAAGTTCGACGGCAAGGGCCCGATCGGTCTGAACGACGGCGAAGCGTCCGGCGGCCAGCAGGTGATGAAGTCGCTGATCCTGCTGATCGGCTTATTGAAATCGGATGACGGCACCGGCGGCTTCGTGTTCATCGACGAACCGTTCGCGCACCTGGATATCCGCAATATCCAACTGGTCGGTGAATTCCTGAAGAACACCGATGCGCAATATCTGATGACGACGCCGTTGACGCACAATACCGACGTTTACGATCCGTCGGAGCTGACGCTGATTACCAGCAAGAAGAAAAAGGATACGCATTGGGCGCAGCCGATTTTTGTGTTGCAGCGGAGGGCGCAACAAGCAGCTTAAAGCACAAAAAAGGTACTCTGAAATGGCTGAATTCGCAAAAAGAGCTCGTCGCAACCAAATGGAATTGCTCGACGGCCTGCCGCCCGAGCGTCAACCGACCCTGGTGCGCGGCGACTGCGGGTTCGGCTCGGACACGTTGATGCGACCGCTGGAAGAGCATGGTCAAGGCTACCTGTTCAAGCTCAAGCTGGCCAAGAACGTCAAGCGGCACATCGAGCACCTGTTCCGCGAGCGCGGCTGGGCCGATGCCGGGCAAGGGTGGGAAGGCTTGAAGATAGGCTCCGACACCACGTAACTGTGGTTTTTAGGATCATTGAAAATTCATGAGTTGTAATGCGCGAACCCTGCACTATACTCAGACTGGAGAAACACTGAATTCGTTATCGTTATGGCCACACCGCCGTAACTGGCCTCTCCGGCGGCACCAATCTGCAACCTTCCCTGCATTGCAATATTGCCAATCTTGATTGCGGCACGACCATCGAACTGGCAAAGCATGGTGGCAGCGATAAAGACGTCAGCACTGCGATGGACATCGCGTTGGGAAAGACCATCGATTACTTCGAACGGCACAGTTACTACATGTCACGCAATGAAGATCTGTATGGAGGTGGGGAGAGTGTCACGTGCGCATGGATGCTGCAGTAGCTTGGCCCTTGTTCTGGGCACGGCATAGCCTCACGGTGACGTATGCCTCACGTGATCGGCACCAACCTGTCCTCGCTGAGTGTCCAGCGTGCGCTATCGACATCTGCGAATCAGATGTCCACGGCGATGGAACGCCTGTCCTCAGGTTTGCGCATCAACAGTGCCAGGGACGACGCGGCGGGCCTGTCCATCTCCGCGCGTCTCACGGCACAGATCCGCGGCCGGAACCAAGCTGTTCGCAACGTCAACGACGGCATTTCGCTGGTGCAGACGGCCGAAGGCGCGCTCGGCGAACTGACGGACAACCTGCAGCGAATCCGCGAGTTGGCCGTGCAGTCGGCCAACGCGACCAGCTCCGCTTCCGATCGCGCGTCGCTCGATCAGGAAGTACAGCAACGCTTGGCCGAAGTTCAACGCATCGCTGCGCACACTTCCTTCAACGGACTGAAACTGCTCGATGGCTCGCTCGGAACAAATGCATTCCAGGTCGGCGCCAACCCCGACGAAACCATTCGCGTGGATCTCGGCCCCAGCATGCAGATTTCGAACATCGGCGCTGTGGCTACCGGGACGGGCACCGCATTGGTCAATACGGTATTGACTCCAACCGGTGCGGGAAGCGGCGCTGTGACCAACAGTGCCCTCTGGTTTGGCGTCGAGTTCTACAACGGCGTGGCATCAACCCCGATCGACACGGGCGCGAATGTTGTGACCATCAACGGCGGCAACGTCGGCAAATCCGCCGACTACGCCGTTGCAGGAAACGCGGGCGCGCGTGGCGCGGACAGCGCGTATGCCAAGGCGGCGGCCATCAATGCCTCGGGACTTGGTGACGTGACGGCAACAGCCAGCACGACCTGGTCGGTGAATCCACTCGGCGGCGGTCGCCTCGTGGACATCTACGGGCTTGGGCCGGGTGACACCATGGGCTATTCGCTAACGCTCAACGGTGTCAATGTGATCGCCCCCGGCGCGCAGGGATTGCTTACGAGCACCAATACGAGAATCACCATCGATCAGGCGATCGAGTACATCAACGCGAGGAAGGCCGAGACCGGAGTCGACGCAACCAAGGCCGGCAATGGAAACCTCGTGCTGACGGCCCTTGATGGCCGCAACATCACCGTTCAGGAGGCGTGGACTTTCACGGACGGTGCGGCGGCGAGCGATTCCTCCAGCGCCGCATACATGAGTGCGTTCGGTAGTGTGACCATCACGGATGACGCGACAGACAGCGGCGACAGCGGATCGGTGACGCAAGCTGCAATTACCCATCGCGGTCAGATTGCATTGACGTCGAGCAGCGGGATCACGATCAATGCTGGCGGCGCCAATATCGGATTCGGCAACGGCTCGATTCAAACGAGTGGTTCGCTCACGGGGCAAAACGTGCTGACAGTTAACGCGGCGAAAGCCATGATAGCGTCCGTCGATTCAGCCCTGAGAGCGGTGAGCCAACAGCGCAGCACGTTGGGGGCAACCCAGAATCGCCTGGCGGCAGCAATCGATAGCATCACGGCGAGTTCCGAGAACCTTGCGGCCACTCGCAGCCGCATCCAGGACACGGACTTCGCGATGGAGGTGACGATTCTGACGCGAGCGCAGATTCTCCAGAAGGCAGGAGCGGCGGTTATGGCCCAGGCGAACGCTGTGCCCCAGGCCGCCCTCTTGCTGCTGCGGTGAAGCTTCAACAGGTTTCACCGTCGTTCACTCGACAGCAAGCGTGGGTGCGCGGGGCGCACCCTACGTCTGGTGATAGACATGCCATTTCAAACGACGTCCGGGGATGAAATGGTGCGTGGAACGGCGCCTACGCTTGCGTGGACGATATCTTCCCAAGCAAATCTTCATTACGCGACATATAGTGACTGTTGCGTTCGAAGTAATCGATGGTCTTGCTCAATGCGGTATCCATTGCCGCACTGACGTCTTGATCGCTGCCACCATGTTTTGCCATCTCGATGATCGTACCGTAGTCAAGATGGTGGTAGTTTTTCAAATGATTCGTGAATGCCTCTAGTTTGGCCTTCCTTATTTCGTTATTCAAACACAATTCAGCCATATTTTTTGCTATTTTTGGCGGAGCTCTATTGGACAATAGCTTTTTTTCCATGTCCTGGAATTTTTCTTTCTCTGCTTCACTGAGCGTTACATTTTCACTTGAAGTAACCGCTGTATGAACTGCCATGATTTCACTGAGTGAATGTCCGCCGTCAAACACCAAAAACATCATACCTGCCAGCATGGCTTGCTCAATTGAAAAATTTTTGTCTGTTTCAGCGATTTTGAGACTCAGGAAATTTAGCAGGTTAGTGGTGCCGGACAGTCCTGTTACAGTAGAATGACCATGACGAAGACGTTGCTGCTCTGCCTCTGTCGCTTCGTTCGGATTAGGAATCATGCGCACATAAGTCATGTTCTTCGCGGATTGGAACGTGTCATATTTTTCATAATCCGGATGATTGGCGAGGCCAATGCCATATCTACTGGTCTGCATCATGAGACGACCCAATTTAACTTCTCCCTGCTCCCCTTTTATTTCTTGAAACGGGCGAGTTGAACGTTCGGCCTGCAAAGGCGTATATCTTTTGTCGGCAGTATTTTTCCATCCTATTCTGTCAGAAAAGAGTTCACTGACTTTATAAAAAAGATATAGCACTTTGATGACGTCGAAGCCATGGCTGACATTGCACAGCATTGCTTTCAGATTATCGGAAGTAGGCTCTTCCACGAATTTTTTGAGGTCAGGGACTTCATTAAACCATGGCCGTGGCTCCATGGTTTCCGCCATATCCTGCAAACTCTTTGAAATACCGGCAGGAGTATCACGCTTGTGCTCTTCATTAAAGTCAGCCCAAAGCGCCTGCCCGATCTTGCGGCTCGCATCCATGGTTCCTGCCGGCGGGCTTTTTATCAATGCATGAACGAATTCAGATTCGAATTTTCTCCCATACATATTATCGTTGTGCTGGGTAAATTCTTTGGTCTTGCTCGCAGCCTGGGATAGTTCCGTTGCCATGGCTTGCAGGGCGGGCATCTCTGCCAATTTTTTGGC
>DASVLY010000509.1:0-1715 GCA_036384635.1 Noviherbaspirillum sp.
GCCTATGTCGATGAAGGCACAATGGTCGACACCTGGGCGACCGTCGGTTCCTGCGCACAGATCGGCAAGAACGTGCACCTGTCCGGCGGCGTCGGCATCGGCGGCGTGCTGGAACCGATGCAGGCGAACCCGACCATCATCGAGGACAACTGCTTCATCGGCGCGCGCTCCGAGATCGTCGAAGGCGTGATCGTCGAGGAGAACTCGGTGATTTCGATGGGCGTGTATATCGGCCAGTCGACCAAGATCTACGACCGCGCGACCGGTGAAGTCAGCTATGGCCGCATTCCCGCCGGTTCCGTCGTAGTGTCGGGCAGCCTGCCTTCCGCTGACGGCAAGTACAGCCTGTACTGCGCGGTGATCGTTAAGCGCGTCGACGCAAAGACCCGTGCGAAGACCGGCATCAACGAACTGCTGCGCGACGCATAACGTCACCTGCTCGAGGAGAACGACATGGCAATGGATCGGCTGTTCCAGTTGATGAAGGATAAAAAGGCCTCGGACCTGTTCCTGGCCGTGAATTCGCCGATCCATATCAAGATCAACGGCCACCTGCTTCCGGTCAATCAGCAGAAGATGGATAACGCTGCCATCAATAGCCTGCTGAGCGAAGTGGCCTCGGTGGCGCAATTGCAGGAACTGGAAACCCATAACGAACTCAACATGGGCATTCCTGTTACCGGCGTCGGCAGCTTCCGTTTGTCGGCGTTCCGTCAGCGCGGCAGTATCTCGGCTGTGTTTCGCTATATCCCGGGCGAGATTCCGCGTCTGGCAGACCTGAATGTGCCGCCGGTGCTGGCGCAGATCATCATGGAAAAGCGCGGGCTGGTACTGGTGGCCGGCGCGACCGGTTCCGGCAAGTCGACCACGATTGCGGCGATGCTCGACCATCGCAACACCAGCAAGACCGGCCATATCCTGACGCTGGAAGACCCGATCGAATTCCTGTTCACCAACAAAAAATCGATCGTAAACCAGCGCGAGATCGGCACCGATGCGGAAAACATGAAGGTGGCGCTGAAGAATGCATTGCGTCAGGCGCCCGACTGTATTCTGATCGGCGAAATCCGCGACAAGGAAACAATGAGCAACGCGCTCGCATATGCGCAATCCGGCCACCTGGTGGTCGCGACTCTGCATGCGAACAATAGCTATCAGGCGCTTACCCGCATCATCAATTTCTATCCGATCGAAACCCGTTCATCGCTGTTGCCCGATCTGGCCTCAACGGTCAAAGCGATCATTTCACAGCGGCTCGTGCAAGCAAAAGACGGCGGCCGACGCGCGGCGGTCGAAGTGATGCTGAATACGCGGCACGTGGCCGAACTGATCGAGCAAGGCGAAATCGGACAGATCAAGGAAGCGATCGAAAAGAGCATGTCCCCCGGTTCGCAGAGCTTCGAGCAAGCATTGCTGCAACTGATCCGGGATGACGTGATCACGCAGGACGAGGGACTCGCGAATGCGGATTCCGCAACCAACCTGTACTGGCTGCTGAACAACGCCCAAAGCGACAAACAGCCGCAACCCGAGCCGGAAGAGAAGAAAGACGACGGCCCGACTTTCACTGAATTCACGTTGGACGTATGACAGCAACTCTTTACGGCATTCCGAACTGCGATACGGTTAAAAAAGCACGAAACTGGCTGGAGCAGCACGGCATTGCGTACACATTTCACGATTTCAAGAAAGCCGGCCTCGACCAAGGCATAGTC
>DASVLY010000510.1:0-9090 GCA_036384635.1 Noviherbaspirillum sp.
CTGCGGATCCTTCCCAACATTTCCATAGTGATCGCCTTTTTATCTCCCGCCTAAAAATTAGGCAGGTCAGGTAGAACACCTGGGTCAATTTTGGATCGGCATCACCCCCTCAAATGGGGCATTTTTCGGTCAGCAGGAACATGCCGAACCTCATTTGGAAGCATAAGCTTGCCGTAACGGCAAAGTTATGGGTCCATCGACAGACACAGCACAAAGAAGATGCTGAATTGGTGGAGCGGAGGAGGATCGAACTCCCGACCTTCGCATTGCGAACGCGACGCTCTCCCAGCTGAGCTACCGCCCCATAGCTTTGGATTCTATTGACTCGCGCAGCCCGATGCAAGTGCTCAATGATGCAACACAGAGTGAGATCTGTCTTCAAAAAATGCTTCAAGTGATTGAATGTATTGACTGAAATTCGTTTGCGCCACTATAGTGACGGGATGGTTTCCGAATTTCATCAACTCTCCGAAAAAGTCAGTCAACTGGCTGAACTGGCGCAGTCGCTGCGCCGTGAAAATGCACATCTGCGCCTGACGATCGCCTCGCTTAGCACCGAGAATGCCGAACTGTCGCATCGCATTCAGGAAGCGTATCAGCGGGTGTCTGCGCTGCTCGAAAAAATCCCGGCATCGAGCGAGGAGGCGGCATGATCCAGCTCGATGTGACGATCATGGGGCAGCCGTACAAGCTGGCCTGTCGCGAAGGCGAGGAGGGCGCGTTGCGTGAAGCGGTCGCGTATCTCGACGAAAAAATGTGCGCGATTCGCGATGCCGGAAAAATCAAGGGCAATGACCGTATCGCGGTGATGGCCGCGCTCGGTATCGCTGCTGAGCTGTTGGCGACAAAGTCGGCAGAAGGGCCGTTTGCCGACATGACGCTGGCCGAAGTCAAACAAAAATTTGCCGATATGCATGCCGTAATTGAGGCTGCGCTCGCCCCCCAGGAAAACCTTTTTTAGATCAAAAAAGTTTTCTCGAAATCTTCGCTAAAGTCTTTGACATCAACCGCGATTGGGGTACACTAAAAATCTCCTGCCGTGTTCGCGATTGCCATATATTCCTTGAACCATTTATGTGCATAGGTTACGGAATTTTGTTCGATGGGCGTGAGCGTCGCTAGTCCGATGAACCCGATATTGAACTAACTGTGACCACCTTTGAACCGTAAGGTTCGGGATGCCGGCAAAGACGGCACAGGCGGGACTAATTCACGAGCGGCTGCATGCATATGCAGCCGCTTTTTTTTATTTAATTTTATATACGTGATGCATTCGTGAGTGAGACATTGGCGCTCACTTCTGGAACCAAGAGATGCAGTACTGGCTGATGAAATCCGAACCGGATGAAGTAAGCATCGACGATGCGCTTGCCGCACCAGATCGGACCGTGGCTTGGACCGGTGTGCGCAACTACCAGGCGCGCAACTTTATGCGCGACATGATGTGTGTCGGCGATGGTGTGCTGTTCTATCACTCCACTTGTGCTGAACCCGGCATTGCCGGCTTGGCCGAAGTGGCGAGCACGCCTTATCCAGACGAGACGCAGTTCGATCCGCAAAGCAAGTATTTCGATCCCAAGGCCACACGGGAGAATCCGCGCTGGATGCTGGTCGATATACGTGCGCTGCAGAAGACGCGACTGATCACGCTACCTGCATTGCGTGCACATCCGCAACTCGCCGACATGCAGATTCTCAGGCGCGGCAATCGGTTGTCGATCACGCCGGTGACACCAGATGAATGGCGGTGCATCCTCGCGGAGATGAATAAGGAAACTACTTATTCCTGCGCGGAGCCTTAGCCCCGACCGCGACTTCGTCGGCAGCCATCATGTCAGATAACAGGTTCCCGCAAACTGCTCGCGCAGCAGGTTCTTCTGCACCTTGCCCATCGCATTCCTAGGCAGATCCGGGACGAAGTGTACGCGCTTGGGTACCTTGAATTTGGCGATGCGCGCCTTGAGAAAAGCAATTACGTCCGCCTCGGAAACGGCTGCATCCGGTTTCATTACTACTACCGCTGTCACCACTTCGCCGAAATCCGCATGTGGCACGCCTATTACCGCGGACTCGACCACGCTGTCGATTTCGTCGATCACGGATTCGATTTCCTTCGGATAGACGTTATAGCCGCCGGAAATGATCATGTCCTTGCTGCGCCCGACGATCGACAGATAACCTCTGGCATCGAACTTGCCGACATCGCCGGTCTTGAAGTAACCGTCCGCGGTAAATTCTTCCTCGGTCTTTTCGGGCATGCGCCAGTAACCCTTGAATACATTCGGCCCTTGGACCTGGATGTCACCAATCTCATCGACTGCGCATGGCGAGCCATCGCTTTTTACTACGCGCACTGATACGCCCGGCAATGGCAGTCCGACGGTGCCGCCGATGCGCTCTCCTTCGTACGGGTTGGAGGTCAGCATTACGGTTTCGCTCATGCCGTACCGCTCCAGGATCGTATGGGAGGTGCGCGCTTCAAATTCGCTGAAGGTGGCGGTCAATAAGGGTGCCGAACCAGAGATAAACAGACGCATGCTGGCGCAGACATCGCGGTCAAATGACGGCTCCGCCAGCAACCGCACATAATAGGTCGGCACCCCCATGAATACAGTCGCGCGTGGCAGATGCCGGATCACTTCGGCGGCGTCGAACTTCGGCAGGAAAATCATCTTGCTGCCGTTGAAGAGCGCGCCATGCGAGGCGACGAACAAGCCGTGCACATGAAACAGCGGTAGCGCGTGCAGCAGCACATCGCCGTTCTGCCAGTGCCAGTAATCGTGCAATACCTCGACGTTCGATGCCAGGTTGCGGTGTGTGAGCATCGCCCCTTTGCTGCGTCCGGTGGTGCCGGAGGTATAGAGAATCGCGGCAAGGTCGTCCGGTTCCTTGCGCACGGTTTCAAAACTGTTCGACTGGTGTGTTGCGCGCACCAGCAGCGAGCCGGTGCGGTCGTCGCCTAGCGTAAAAACATGCTTCGTTCCGTTCGCGAATGCGATCTGCGACACCCAGCCGAAATTCTGTGGAGAGCACACTACGACCGACGGTTGCGCATTGCCGATGAAATACGAAATTTCCGCCGCGCGATAGGCAGTGTTGAGCGGCAGGTAGACGAAACCGGCACGTAATGTCGCCAGATACAGGATCAGCGCTTCCGGCGACTTTTCGACCTGCACCGCGATGCGCGCATCGGCCGGCAGGTCGAGCCGGGTCAGCAGATTGGCGATCTTCGCGCTCGCGCGATCCAGATCATTCCATGAATAATAAAGGCCATCATGCGTTTCGATGCAGCAGGCGGTCCGGTCCGGAGGAAAACGCGATTCGAACAGCGAGTACAGATTCATTGTTGTTTTTCACGCAAAAACAGTGTGCGGGTTGGGCAGGAAGACGATGGTGATGAAATCGTTCTTTTTCAAGCGGGTTGCCGGCATGGAGTCCTACCTTCGATGTTTTTTATAAGTAATGACCAATGCGATGATGCCGAACGCGACCATCGGCAACGACAGCATCTGACCGGCGGAAATGGTGAGGCCGGCAAACGACACTTCGTAATCCGGCGTGCGGAAGTATTCGGTGACGAAGCGCGCTATGCCGTACAGCAGCACGAACATGGCGCCGACGGCAAGCGGCGGACGTGGCTTGCGCGCATAAATCCACAGGATCGCGAACAGCAGTACGCCGTCGACCAGAGCCTGATAGATCGGCGATGGATGGCGCGGCAGGTTGTCGACATTGGGCCAGATCATTGCCCACGGCAGCGACGGATCGGCGACGCGGCCCGGCAGTTCGGCATTGATGAAATTGCCGATGCGTCCGGCCGCATAACCGAGCGGCACCATCGGCGCGATGAAGTCGTACACATCGACCAGCCGTTTGCCTGCCTTGCGCGTCCACAGCCACATTGCCAGCAGCACGCCGAGAAAGCCGCCATGGAAGGACATGCCGCCTTTCCAGATCGCGAAGATTTCCAACGGATGTGAAAAATACCATGCCGGGTTATAGAACAGCACTTCGCCCAGCCGCCCGCCGAACACCACGCCGAGCACGCCGTAGAACAGCATGTCGTCCAGATCTTCCTTCTTCCAGCCGGCCGCCGCCATATGCGGCTGGCGCGCACGGATACGGCCCAGCACGATGAACTGGATAAACCCGATCAGATACATCAGGCCGTACCAATGCACCTTGATCGGGCCGAGCGAGAACGCGATGGGATTGGGAAGTGGATGAACTAACATCTATCTTTTCTTTCGTAATAATTCGAGAAAACTGCGCAGTACCGGCGATATGTTGTCGCGCCGCCATGCGAGGCCGGTTTCCACTTGCAGCGCCTTGCCGGACAACGGCTTGTACTCGACGCCTGGACGCTTCAAATTCGACACCGATTGTGGCACAAGCGCAATGCCCATGCCGGCCGATACCAAGCCGACGATAGTTTGCATCTGGATCGCCTCCTGTCCGATGCGTGGCGTCAAACCGGCGTCGCGAAAGCAGCCGAGGATTGCGTCGTGGAGGGCAGGGGCGATACGGCGCGGAAAAATGATCAGGGGCTGGTCGGCCATCGCCTTGAGCGCGATCGCGCTCTTACCGCGCAAGGCTTTTGTCCCTCGCGGCGCGGCCAGCACCAGCGGTTCCGACAGCACGGTCATGTAGTCGAGTTCCGTTCTCGCCTTGTCAGACAGCGGCGGAATCAATAAACCTGCGTCGATTCGTCCATGTACCAGATCTTCCAGTTGCACATCGGTAGTCGCTTCGCGCAGGTCGATCTGTACTTGCGGATAACGCTCGCGGAACTCCCGCAACAGCGGCGGCAGCACGCTGTAGTCGGCGGTGGAGATGAAGGACAGCGACAACAGCCCGGATTCGCCGGACGTCGCGCGCCGCGCCAGATCGGGCAGCGCGCCGGCCTGCTGCAGGATGCGACGCACCTCGGGCAGCAGTGCAGTTCCGGCCGGGGTCAGCGTGACGTTGCGCTTGGAACGGATGAACAGGGACGTGCCGAGCGCCGCTTCCAGCGACTGGATGGTCTGCGACAGCGGCGGTTGGGTCATGTGCAGGCGGGCGGCGGCACGGCCGAAGTGACTTTCCTCGGCCACGGCGACGAAATAGCGCAATTGCCGCAATTCAATATTCATATGTAAAACATATTAATGAGGAATGAATCATATATTTGACATGCGTCTCAGTGCAAGGCACTCTAATCGATCAGTTTTCAGGAGACTCTTCACATGCCGCAATACCGTTCCTACACTACCACCCACGGCCGCAACATGGCAGGTGCGCGCGCACTCTGGCGCGCGACCGGCATGAAGGATGGCGACTTCAACAAGCCCATCATCGCGGTGGTCAATTCGTTTACTCAATTCGTGCCCGGCCACGTACACCTGAAGGATCTCGGCCAGTTGGTTGCGCGCGAGATCGAAGCCGCCGGCGGCGTGGCCAAGGAATTCAACACGATTGCCGTCGACGACGGTATTGCGATGGGCCATGGCGGCATGCTGTATTCGCTGCCGTCGCGCGAACTGATCGCCGATTCGGTCGAGTACATGGTCAACGCGCACTGCGCCGATGCGATGGTGTGCATCTCCAACTGCGACAAGATCACTCCCGGCATGCTGATGGCGGCAATGCGTCTGAATATCCCGGTGGTGTTCGTATCCGGCGGCCCGATGGAGGCAGGCAAGGTGATCGAGGCGCTGCACGGCGCCCAGCAGGGGCAGCAAAGGATCATCAAGGTCGACCTGATCGATGCGATGATCCAGGCCGGCGATCCCAAGGTGTCCGATGAACAGGTGGCCAACATCGAGCGTTCCGCCTGCCCGACCTGCGGCTCCTGTTCCGGCATGTTCACCGCGAACTCGATGAACTGCCTGACCGAAGCGCTCGGCCTGTCACTGCCGGGCAACGGCACCATCGTCGCCACCCATGCCGACCGCAAGGAGCTGTTCCTGCGCGCCGGACGCCTGGTGGTGGAGCTGGCGAAGCGTTATTACGAACAGGACGACGTGTCCGTTCTGCCGCGCAGCATTGCGACCAAGGCTGCGTTCGAAAACGCGATGGCGCTTGACGTGTCGATGGGCGGCTCGACCAATACCGTGCTGCACCTTCTGGCCGCCGCGCAGGAAGCAGGCGTGCCGTTTACGATGGCCGACATCGACCGCATCTCGCGCAAGGTGCCTTGCCTGTGCAAGGTGGCGCCGGCGACCCAGGACTACCACATCGAAGACGTGCACCGCGCCGGCGGCATCATCGGCATTCTGGGCGAGCTCGACCGCGCCGGCCTGCTCGACACCAGCGCACACACTGTGCACAGCAAGACGCTGGGCGATGCGATTGCCGCCAACGACATCATGTGCAACGACGATCCGGCAGTGCGCCAGCGCTTCCTGGCAGCGCCCGGCGGCGTGCCGACCCAGGTCGCGTTCTCGCAGGACAAGCGTTTCGACAAGCTCGATACCGACCGCGCGCATGGCTGCATTCGCGACAAGGAGCATGCTTATTCGAAGGACGGCGGCCTGGCGGTCTTGTACGGCAATCTGGCGGAAAACGGCTGTATCGTGAAGACCGCAGGCGTCGATGAAAGCATCCTGAAGTTCACTGGCACTGCGCGCGTGTTCGAAAGCCAGGATGCAGCAGTGGAAGGCATCCTGAGCGACGTAGTGAAAGCCGGCGATGTCGTCATCATTCGCTACGAAGGGCCGAAGGGCGGGCCGGGCATGCAGGAAATGTTGTATCCGACTTCGTATATCAAGTCGAAGGGACTGGGCAAGACCTGTGCGCTGTTTACCGACGGTCGCTTTTCGGGCGGTTCGTCGGGCCTGGTGATCGGCCATGCATCGCCGGAAGCGGCGGAGGGCGGGGCGATCGGCCTGGTCAATGACGGCGATACGATCGAGATCGATATCCCGGCACGCCGCATTCACCTGAAGATCAGCGATGCGGAGCTGGCCCAACGTCGTGCGGCGATGGAAGCCAAGGGCGCGAACGCCTGGAAACCGGCCAACCGGCAGCGTGTGGTGTCGCAGGCGTTGCAAGCGTATGCGGCATTGGCGACTTCCGCCGACCGCGGTGCGGTACGCGATCTGTCGCAACTGAAAAGGTAACAGAGGGTAGTAAAAAGAAAGGGCGGTGATCTTGCCGCCCTTTTTTAATTTCGACCGCAGCTCAAGCTGCTTCACTTGCTGTGTCGCTGCGCCAGGCAATCTGCACTGAAACTTCGTTTATTTCCCGAACGTCTTCTTCACCCGTTCCTGCCGCGCCTTCTCCAGTTGCTCATGCGCCTTGCGCTTGTCCAGACCGAGCATGCGTTCAACAAATTCGAACCAGATGAATGCGACGCCGAACAATGCGCCGATCCACCACCATGACAGGGTGGCGAACGGACCGATTTCGAAATAGCGCAACACTGATAATGCAACAATGGCAATGATGATCGGCATAATGGCTCCGTGTTGATTGCAGGACATTGGGAAAGATTGTAACGCTCCATCGACACCGTCAACCAGCCATGCTAGCGTAACGTTTCGTCAGTGTAAGATGTTCATCATCATGTGGCGCGAGCCATACTTTTGGAGAAAGTAATGAAAGCTTCTTTGTTGGTCTGTCTGGCTGCAGGCGCTCTGGTTTCCAATGTTGCAATGGCAAATGCCGACCTGGCGAAAGCGAAGAATTGCATGACTTGTCATTCCGTCGCCAACAAAGTCGTCGGCCCGGCTTTCAAGGACGTGGCTGCAAAATATGCAGGTCAGAAGGATGCCGAAGACAAGTTGACGCAGAAAGTGTTGAAGGGCGGCAGCGGCAGTTGGGGCGCGGTGCCGATGCCGGCCAATACCCAGGTCAGCGAGGCGGAAGCGCGTACCTTGGTGAAATGGGTCTTGTCACAGAAGTAAAGCGCTACCGGATTTGATTTCAACAGCGCCTGTAAAGGCGCTGTTTTACTTTGAGGTGCAGCCGAAGCTGGATATTACTTGGTCACTTCCAGTTGCGTACGCTTGCCGCCTTTATACGTGTACAGCGTCAGCGTGCCATCCTTGAGATCGCCCTCGGCATCGAACGCGATGTTGCCGGTCACGCCCTTGTGCTTGATCTTTGTCAGCTCCGGCAGGTACTTCGCCGGCTCAGCCGAGTTCGCCTTCTTCATTGCATCGGCCATCACCATCACCGCGTCGTACACATAAGGCGCATAGAGCAGCACGTCGCTGCCGAATTTCTTCTTGTATGCAGCCTTGAAATTTTCAATGCCCTTCTTCTGGCTCTCTTCCACGCCACCGGCCTCGGCGCACACCACCTGGCCCTCGCCCAGCGCATCGCCTGCGAGTTTGGGCAGCGCTTCCGTGCACATGCCGTCGCCACCCATGAACTTGGCGTTGATGCCCAGCGCCTTCATCTGGCGCAGCATCGGGCCGGCCACCGAATCCATGCCCCCGAAGAACACGACGTCCGGATTCTTGGCCTTGATCGCGGTCAGGATCGCATTGAAGTCGGTTGCCTTGTCGTTCGTGTATTGCCGCGCGACGATGTCGGCGCCGCCCTTGCTTTTGATGCCCTTGATGAATTCATCAGCCACGCCCTGGCCGTAAGCGGTACGGTCGTCGATGACCGCGATACGCTTGGCCTTGTTGGCCACAGCGTAACGGCCCAGCGCGCCGCCCAGTTGGCTATCATTGGCGACTACGCGAAATGCGGTCTTGAAGCCTTGCTGCGTATATTTCGGATTGGTTGCGGACGGCGAAATCTGCGGGATGCCTGCGTCGGAATAGATTTTCGAGGCCGGGATCGTGGTACCGGAGTTCAGGTGACCGATTACACCGTTGACCTTCGCATCGACCAGTTTCTGTGCCGCTGCAGTACCTTGTTTAGGGTCGGCTGCATCGTCTTCGGCCAGCAGTTCGAATTTGACCTTCTTGCCGCCGATGGTCACGCCCTTGGCGTTCAACTCATCGATAGCCATGCGGGCGCCGTTTTCATTGTCCTTGCCGAGGTGGGCGCTGGGGCCGGAGATTGGGCCGACATGGCCGATCTTGACAACTTGTTCCTGGGCCGAAGCAACGCCTGCGTGGGCAAATGCGATTGCGACAGCCAGCGGAATCATTT
>DASVLY010000511.1:0-5819 GCA_036384635.1 Noviherbaspirillum sp.
GGGGCCTTGATTCAAGGCCGGGTGCATGTCAGTCGGTTGCGCAACCTATGACCAACTCAACGGTTCAGTCATGCCGAGGCCTTACCCAGTTTGCGTGCTCCGGATGACGCATGAGCAACCCGCGGGAATCCAGATATTCGGCGGATGTCCTGACAATCGCGGCATCTTCAGGATCAATGATCTGGTTGAGGTCAAACCAGCATGTGCGTATTTCCTCAATGTTTGACGGTTCGCCGCCCACTGGCGCGCAAAGGATCTCAATGTCGCAGCTTGCAGCCCCATCGGCGATTTGAAACGCGAGTTGGGTAACCCGGTCGGTCATGCCAAATTCCCCCTGGGTGATTGAGTTTTTCTATTTTGTTGATTTAAATGTAATTTTTCTATCATTTAATCCACCTGTGCAGAGCATAGCGCCACCGGATATACACGAATATCACTTTTATGTGTTGATTTGTATCATTGAAAACACGATACTGACTCATGCATTTTGCGAAATGATCGTTTTTGAGTAATTCCATTTGTTCCTTCATGGAAGCCGGTCAATGCATCATTTGATAAGACAATCGCATTGGTTCGTTTTCGTTCTCGGTTCCGCCATCACTGTGTGGGCTGCAGCCTATGTAAATACGCAAATAGAAAGGAAAGCGCAAGACAGCTTTAGTCTCAGGGTGCAGGACATGGAAGCTGCCATCGTCAGGCGAGTACGCAGTTATGAAGATATTCTGTTCGGCGTGGTGGGCCTGTATCAGACATCGGATAACGTTACTCCTGAGAAGTTTAATTTATACGGCGATAGCCTGAACATCAAAGAGCGATTTCCCGCTCTTCAGAACATCAATTTTGCACAATACTTCGTACGGGACGAACTGGAAGACTTTACCCGCGAATATCAGCGCGATCTTGCAGGCACCGGCGGGAAATTCCCCCTGGATCTGCCGGACAACCGTAAAGAATACATGGTGCTGACGCGGACCTATCCGCCGGCCATGGCCCCCACGCTGGGTACGGATGTACTTCAAAATGCCGTCAGGCGGCTGCCCAATGCCAAGGATGGCAAAAGCATTTTGCGCAGTGAGCAATATGTGCCGAATCACATCCTCAGCTCCGGGATTCCCTTGAGCCCTACAGACATGAGATTTTCGGCACTGGCAGAACGCCTGGCAATATTCAAGGCTGACAAGAACAACGTGCGCCGGCTCATCGGTACTGCCGGAATAGGATTTGACATTCCTACTTTTTTCAAGGACGCCATCCCGGGAAAACTCGCAAAAACCCTTCACTACCGAATGACCAACATTGGCCGGTTGAATGGAACAAAATACGATCCGCCCATTTCCGTATTCGACAGCCGCACTCTCCGTACAGGAATCGATCCCGATCGTTTTTCATCCCAGGATTTGTTGACGAAGCATTTCGACATTCCTTTTGGTGGCGCAGTGTTCCGTATCGAAGTGAGCGAACAGCGCGATGTATCGATCGAACCTTATGAAAAATTCCTGCCGGCGGCGGTACTCGCAGGCGGTCTTCTGTTTTTTGGCGGCATTGCCATTGCCTCGCGGCGGATGTTGTCCGACAATGCCGCTCTTGATGCCGCTGTCAGCAAGCGGACAATTGAATTGCTGCACGAAATCAATCGGACCAAGAGCCTGGAACGCGAGCTTGCGGTCGTCATCGAATCCGAGCGCATCAAGATCGGGCGCGAACTGCATGACGATCTTGGACAACGGCTGACCGGCATTAGCGTATCGGCTGAAATCCTGGCGTCGGAACTTCTGGCAATCGATCCGAAACTGGCGATGAAAGCCGACGAGCTGGAGAGGGCGACCAGCGAAGCCATGATGCAGGTGCGGACCTTGGCGCATGGGCTGATGCCGGTTGCATCCGGCCCGGAAGGATTGCTTGAGGCCTTGACCCACCTGGCAGCCAGTATTTCCAGGCTTTCAGGCATCCGCTGCACTTTTGATTTCGATGATCCGGTTGATATCACCGACGAAAGTGTCTCCACTCATCTTTATCGTATTGCGCAGGAAGCGGTCAATAATGCAATCCGGCATGCGCGTGCCCGCTCGATAGAATTGCGTCTGGATGAGCGAAATGGAAAAGTATTGCTGACGATTAGTGACGATGGCTGTGGATTCGACAGCCAAGACCCTGCGTTTCGCAGCGGCTTGGGATTGAAAACAATCACTTATCGCGCATCTATAATAAATTACGGCTTGGAAATAAAATCTTCCATTGGGAATGGGACAGTCATCAGAGTGGCTGAAAAATGATGTCATACGCGCCAGAACTGCAACCCATGCACGTCTTGCTTGTCGACGATCACCCCGTTGTCCGCGTCGGGTTCGCCGCCCTGTTGGGGCAGCTTGGGTATCAATTAGTGATCAATGAGGCCGATGACGCTGAACAAGCGATCACCCTCTGTACCGAACACGCTCCGCGTGTGGCATTGGTTGATTTATCGCTGAGCGGCGAACTCAGTCTGGACCTGATAAAACGGATTCGATCACTTTGCCCCCACACGTCTATTCTCGTTGTCTCCATGCATGATGAGCGAATCTATGCTGAAAGAGCCTTACGGGCCGGCGCCCGTGGTTACGTGATGAAGCATAATGCGGCGAAATCCATTGTCCAGGCGGTGCGAGTGATTCTCAAAGGGCAAATCTGGCTTTCTGAAGACATGCGCAGCACGGTGTTGGAGCGATTTGCGGATTGCCTTGATTCCGGCAGCAGGAACAAGCTCGAATTTCTGTCTGATCGTGAACTGGAAGTCTTCCGGCTGATCGGGCGCGGGCTTAAGAAATCCGAAATAGGGCAGCAGCTATCCATTTCTCCCAGTACTATCGAGACTTATCGTGCCAACATCAAAAGAAAGCTGGGTCTCGCCTCGGGGAGCGAATTATATCGGCAGGCATTTTTGCATTTCCAGGCATAAGTCGCCTGGACTTGGCGCAGTTGTTGTGCGCAGTAGCAGTAGTTGTTGTATGAGCCTTATGTATTTTCTAAATAACTTGGTAATAGGAAGGAAATAAACATGGCGAACATCAACAGAACCATTGAGCAAATTACTTCGGACATCCGGGATCTGGATCTTGATCCGATCAAGTTCAAGTTGATGGACAAACAGGAAGGATATGGCTGGACACGTGAACAAGCCGATCAACATGAATTGGAATACAGGCGATTTTTAACCTTGCTGGTAAAATATCCCGGTGAACTGATCGCGCCGAGCAAGGCCGTAGACAAGTTCTGGCATGGACATATCCTGGATACAATGAAATATGCTGAAGACTGTGAACGTGTGTTCGGATATTTCTTGCATCATTTCCCTTATTTCGGTATGAGAGGGGAGGAAGATGCCGCAAATCTTGCTGCTGCTGCTGTGAACATGAAACGCTTATATGCGCAGGAGTTCGGCGTGCGGGAACAGGCGGAGCCGAGCTTTTGCGGGGCCGCAGCAGAGGCGAGCTTTTGTGGGGCAGCAGCGGAGGCAAGTTTTTGTGGCGCGGCAGAGGCAAGCTTTTGTGGAGCCGCGCAAGTCAGTCAGAGCGACATATCGCTAGACAAAACTTTGTTGAATATCAGCAGCCGTCCTGCCTTGCCTTCTGCATAATGCGGAATTGGTAATTAACCGGGGATCGGCATATAACGTCGATCCCCAATGCATTCCTCGCTCTAGAGTTTGGCTTTCAATGCTGACTTGACCTGTGGCCACTCTGTCGCAGTGATGCTGTACATGACGGAGTTGCGAATGCGCCCATCTCGCATGACCATGTGGCTGCGCAAGATGCCTTCCTCTCGCGCTCCGATTCGCAGAATCGCATTCCTGGACTTGGCGTTCAATTCGTCCGTCAGCAACTCAACCCGGTTACAGCCCCACACCTCAAAGGCGTGTTTGAGCATGAGGTACTTTGCTTCAGTGTTGATATGTGTTCGCTGCCAGGAGGCAGCGAGAAACGTGAAGCCGATTTCAACGCGCCGATGAGGAATGTCGATGCACCGAAAACGGGTGCTGCCAACTACACGAGATGACTGAACATCGATCGTTGCGAAGACCAGTTCTCTCTTGCTGATATAGGCAGATTCGGCATCGTCAAAGAACTGATGCAGATCGTCAGGATGCGGAACAAATGTGACCGGAATTTCCCACAGACGTCCATCGGTGATGGCTTCCGCAAGTCTTGGCAAGTGCCCCTGTGCCAGCGGTTCCAATCGAACTTGCCGGCCTTTCAGTATGGTCTTTTCGACTTTCAAAAAATTTCCTTGCATTGAATTGCCCATGCAAGCGAGATTCGCATGCCGGAGAACGGAGGGCAGGGTGTCTTGAGATCGGCAAGAGGCGTAGCAGCCATGGATGGCAAGAACTCGATGATCTCGTACTCCGCAATTTTTTCCCGCTTGAACGGATCATGCAGGATGATGCTTTCGATCTCCGCTCTGCTGTGCTTGATTTCGATGACAGCATCGACGTTACCTTCCGAGGATGGAGGGGGGCGCTTACATGGGGGGGGCTGCTCAGGTGTGGATAAGGCGACCACCACCGAATGACCAGTTTTCCCAGGTTGTTTCTTTAAAGCAGATCATCACGTTCTCTGGGTTGAACCCTGACTGTGAGAGCGTGCTCATGAGTTGCTCGAGCAGCTTCTTCTTGACTTTGACGCTCCTGCCCGCGGACCATAGGATTTCGATGAGTACGAAGTCGTTGTTTCGTTCTGACTGAAGATCAGGGTGCTCGGGTCGAAGCGAAAGTCATCGGCTTCGAGTTCGATGACGCGTTGGAACTTGTCTGTTGCAGGGACGCCGGAGGAGATGAGTGCAGCATGGACGGCATCGAGCACCGTGGACTTGAATGCGCTCGACTTTGGCTTGCGTACAGTTAGAGTGACGAGTGGCATGGTGACTCATGAAGCGCTTAATGTGATTCGGGTTGATCTAAAGTTTCAATTGCTAATCCTGTCCTGATCAAACAGTGAATTGAATTTAGCACACTCTAAAAGAAAAAAACCAAACGCATTTCGGAGAGCGGCATGACAGACATCAAGCCGCGCTTGCTCGATCAAGTGAGCGAAAAGTCTGCTCGATGGCATGAGCGCTGGCACCGGAAAGAAAAAAGCCCGTCCCAACGGGTACGGGCTTTCCTGATCGGGAGCGATGTCGCCGCCTGCGCATGACGACGACAGCTTCCAGGATCAATCGCTTTCCAAAAACGTCCTCAGACGATCCGCCCGCGACGCATGTCGCAGCTTGCTCATTGCCTTGGACTCGATCTGCCTGATTCGCTCGCGCGTCACGTCGAACTGCTTGCCCACTTCTTCCAGTGTCGCGTCGCTGGACATGTCGATCCCGTAGCGCATGCGCAGCACCTTCGCTTCGCGCGCCGGCAGCGAATCGAGCACATCGCGGATCACGCTGCGCATCGAGGCATGCATCGCGGCATCGGCCGGCGACAGCGTGGCGCCGTCTTCGATGAAGTCGCCCAACTGCGAATCGCCGTCGTCGCCCATGGGCGTGTCCATCGATACCGGTTCTTTCGCGATCTTCATCACTTCGCGGATTTTCTTTTCCGGCATGTCCATCTTTTGCGCCAGTGTCGCCGCGTCCGGTTCCACGCCTGTCTCCATCAGGATCTGGCGCGAGATGCGGTTCATCTTGTTGATCGTCTCGATCATGTGCACCGGCACGCGGATGGTGCGTGCCTGGTCGGCGATGGCGCGCGTGATCGCTTGCCGGATCCACCAGGTTGCATAAGTCGAGAATTTATAGCCTCGGCGGTATTCGAATTTGTCGACCGCTCTCAGCAAGCCGATGTTGCCTTCCTG
>DASVLY010000512.1:0-4934 GCA_036384635.1 Noviherbaspirillum sp.
GCGTCGATCACGTTCCAGAACTACTTCCGCATGTACGGCAAGCTGGCTGGCAAGACCGGTACCGCGGATACCGAAGCATACGAATTCCAGGAAATCTACGGCCTCGAAACGGTCGTGATCCCGCCGAACCGTCCGAGCCAGCGCAAGGACCGTCAGGATCAGGTGTACAAGAGCGCGCAGGAGAGGTACAACGCGATGCCCATCGACATCAAGGACTGCTACGAGCGTGGCCAACCGGTGCTGGTTGGCACCACCTCGATCGAAAACTCGGAACTGCTGTCAAAGCTCCTGACAAAACACAACCTGTCGCATAATGTGTTGAACGCCAAGCAGCATGCGCGCGAAGCGGAAATCGTTGCGCAGGCCGGACGTCCCAAGATGATCACGATTGCAACCAACATGGCCGGCCGCGGTACAGACATCGTGTTGGGCGGCAACGTCGAAAAGCAGATTCAGATCATCGAAGCAGATCCCAACCTCGCCGACGCTGACAAGCAGGCGCGCGCGCAAAAGCTGCGCGACGAATGGCAGTCGCTGCATGACCACGTGGTCTCGGTTGGCGGCCTGCACATCATCGGCACCGAACGCCATGAATCGCGCCGCGTCGACAACCAACTGCGCGGGCGCTCCGGCCGCCAGGGCGATCCGGGTTCTTCGCGCTTCTACTTGTCGCTGGACGACCCGCTCTTGCGCATTTTCGCTGGCGACCGCGTGCGCGCGATCATGGAGCGCCTGAAGATGCCCGAAGGCGAACCGATCGAGGCCGGCATTGTTACGCGTTCGATCGAGTCCGCGCAGCGCAAGGTCGAAGCGCGCAACTTCGACATCCGCAAGCAACTGCTCGAATACGACGACGTCGCCAACGATCAGCGCAAGGTGATTTACCAGCAGCGCAACGAATTGCTCGAATCGGTGGACATCTCCGAGCTGATCGTGTCGCTGCGCCAGGGCGTTTTCACCGATCTGTTCCACGCTTATGTGCCGGAAGAGTCGGTGGAAGAGCAGTGGGATATCAAGTCGCTGGAGGCGACGCTGGCCAATGAATGGCAGCTCGAAGTGCCGCTGACGCAGATGCTGGAAGCCGAACCCAACCTGACAGCGGATGATCTGCTTGAGCGCGTGCTGAAGGCGGCGGAAGAGTCATACAACGCGAAGGTGGCAGTTATCGGCAAGACCGCCTTTGCGGGGTTTGAACGCAGTGTCATGTTGCAAAGCATAGATACTCATTGGCGCGAGCACTTGGCGGCGCTTGATCACCTGCGTCAAGGCATCCACCTGCGCGGCTATGCGCAGAAAAACCCGAAACAAGAGTACAAGCGCGAGGCGTTTGAACTGTTCGGCCAGATGCTGGAGTTGATCAAGAATGAGGTGGTGCGCATCGTGATGACAGTGCGTATCCAGTCGCGCGAACAGATCGATGCAGCAGAGCAGCAGCTCGCGCAGGCACACCTGGAGAACATACATTACGAGCATGCGGCCTTCAATCCGAATGCAGCACCCGAAGAATTGCTGGCGCCAACTTCGCATACGGAGGATGTGCAGCCGCAGACGGTGGTGAATGCGATGCCGAAAGTCGGACGTAACGATCCATGTCCGTGCGGCAGCGGCAAGAAGTACAAGCAGTGCCATGGCAAACTGGCCTAAGCCAGTTTGCCAAAAATGTAAGGCGTGAAAAGGGGCGGAGCGATCCGCCCTTTTTACTTGGACACGCCGTCCGTCTGCGATCCGTTTACATTTACAATATCCGTCTTTCCTTTCAGTTACCCACGCAACATACGTCTATGGCCGTCAATCTTCCTCTTCCCATCGCTGCCAATCTGAAGCCGGTTGCCGGTATCGAACTCGGCCACGCCGAAGCCGGCGTGCGCAAGGCCAACCGCAAGGATTTGTTGGTCATGAAGCTTGCGCCCAGCGCGACCGTGGCGGGCGTTTTTACCACCAATCGCTTTTGCGCGGCGCCGGTGCAGGTGTGCAAGGCGCACCTGGAAGGGTTGCGCATGTCGGGTGCGCCAATACGCGCGCTGGTGGTCAATACCGGCAATGCGAATGCGGGAACCGGCGACGCGGGCCTGGCGAACGCGAATGCAACCTGTGCCGCGCTGGCTGACTTGCTTGAATGCGATCCGTCGCAGATCCTGCCGTTCTCGACCGGCGTGATCCTGGAACCGCTGCCGGTCGACCGTATCAAAGCCGGCCTGCCGCAGGCGATCTCAAACCTGAGTACGGACAACTGGTACAACGCCGCCGAGGCAATCATGACTACCGATACGCAGCCGAAAGCGGCATCTCGCTCGGTCACAATCAACGGCCACATGGTCACGCTGACCGGCATCAGCAAGGGCGCCGGCATGATCAAGCCGAACATGGCAACCATGCTCGGTTTTCTGGCAACAGATGCGAAGGTCGCACAACCGGTGCTGGAACACATGGTGAAGGAAGCAGCGGACAAATCGTTCAATTGCATCACGATCGACGGCGATACCTCGACGAATGATTCCTTCATGCTGATCGCCACCGGCGCATCGCAGGTCGAAGTCGGCGACATCAATTCGCCCGAGTATGCGGCGCTGTCGGCTGCAGTGACCGGACTGTCACAGGAACTGGCGCAGATGATCGTGCGCGACGGCGAAGGCGCGACCAAGTTCATGACGATCACGGTGGAAGAGGGCAGGAGCGTTGACGAGTGCCGCAAGATCGCTTACTCGATTGGTCATTCGTCGCTGGTGAAAACCGCGTTCTACGCATCCGACCCTAACCTCGGGCGCATCCTGGCGGCGATTGGCTACGCGGGCATCGACGATCTCGACGTGAGCAAGCTGAATTTGTACCTGGACGATGTTTGGGTCGCGAAAAACGGCGGTCGCAATCCGGATTACCAGGAAGAAGACGGACAGCGCATAATGAAGCAGAGCGAGATCACGATTCACGTGAAACTTGGACGCGGCACTGCGGCGGCGACCATCTGGACCTGCGACTTGTCCCATGAATACGTGAGCATCAACGCAGATTATCGCTCCTGACATGACGCAGCTCGAACAATTCCTCAATCGCGCCGAAGCGTTGCTGGAACGCCTGGAGGTGATGCTTTCGCATACCAATCCGGAGCCTGACTGGAGTGCCGGACCGGCTTTCCGCTGGCGCAAGCAAGGCGGGAAAGCCGGACGCGGTTATCTGCAGCCGGTTGCGCACATGGCACGCATCGCGTTATCCGACCTGCACAACATTGAGCCGCAAAAGCAGCAGATCGAACAGAACACGCGACAGTTCGTGCAGGGACGGCCTGCGAACAATGTGTTGCTGACCGGCGCGCGTGGCACCGGCAAGTCGTCGCTGATCAAGGCATGTCTGAACCAGTTCGCGGACCAGGGCTTGCGGTTGATCGAAGTCGACAAGGACGATTTGTGCGATCTTCCGGACATTGTCGACCTGGTCGCAGCACAGCCAGAGCGCTTCATCATTTTTTGCGACGATCTATCCTTCGAGGAGGGTGAGGGTGGATACAAAGCGCTCAAGGTCGCGCTGGACGGCAGTATTTCCGCGCAATCGGACAATGTGCTGATTTATGCAACCTCCAATCGCCGCCATCTGATGCCGGAACGGATATCCGACAACGCGACCTATGTGCATACCGAGGACGGCGATTTGCATCCCGGCGAGACGGTCGAGGAAAAGATTTCATTGTCCGAGCGTTTCGGCCTGTGGGTGTCGTTTTACCCGTTCAGGCAGGATGACTACCTTGATATCGTCGCGCACTGGCTGCGCCATTTCGGGTGTGACGCGCAGCAGATCGAGGCGGCACAGCCGGATGCGTTGCGCTGGGCTCTGCAGCGCGGCTCGCGCTCCGGGCGTGTCGCATGGCAGTTCGCGAAAGACCATGCGGGCAGAATCAGATAACAGTCCGCGTTTCGGTATGACACTTCCTGCCTCTTCTCCGATCGATGTCGCTGTTGGCATCCTGATGAAGCCGAACGGCGACGTGCTGCTCGGCCAGCGGCCGTACGGCAAGCCGTATGCGGGATACTGGGAATTCCCCGGTGGGAAAGTCGAACCAGAGGAATCGATACTTGACGCGCTCAAGCGCGAGTTCATTGAGGAACTTGGTGTGCAGATCCTTTCCGCCGAGCCGTGGTGCGGTGTCGAGCATGTGTACCCGCATGCACATGTACGGCTGCATTTCTACATCAGCCGGGAATGGCAAGGCGAACCGCAAAGCCTGGAAGGACAGGCGTTTGCGTGGCAGGGGAGTGTCGAAGTCGATCCGCTGCTGCCGGCGACAATTCCCTTGATCGAATGGCTGGATAAAGTCCGTTATAACGATTGATGCGCGGTGCGGCGCTTCGCGCCTCCGGTTTTTAATGTGACCCGCTGTCGCTCTCTGGTTCCTCGGGGGGATTCACTGCCGGAATACTGTATTTTTCTTCAGCCCATGCGCCCAAGTCGATCTGCTTGCAGCGCTCAGAACAAAACGGGCGGTATTTATTTTTCTCGGTCCATTCGACCTTCTTGCCGCATGTCGGGCAGTCGACGATGGTCGTCATGATATAAGCTCAGAAATTGCAGAGAGTCAGTTCAAAAGGAACGTCATTCTCGAAGGATCTCGGCTTCATGTCGCCGTCCTGCGAGGTGAAGCGTACCCACAGCATATACTTGTTCGCCGAGATTTCAGGAATCACGCCGAGGTTTTCGTCGATGGAGAGTCGCAGCATTTGATAGACCTTGCCTTGCAGCATTTGCTGGTAGCTGCCGGCTTGTGCGATGGTCTTGGTGGTGCGACCGGATTCACGCAAGAGGCGCAGTACGATACCGATTGCATCGAACAGCGGCGCCAGGGGGGCAAACCAGTTGGAAATGTCGTCGAAGCGCTGCTGCGGCGAGCGGTGCTGCCACGCATAATAAGATGGCAGATCGAATTCGCAGGCGCCGCCGGGGATGAT
>DASVLY010000513.1:0-6358 GCA_036384635.1 Noviherbaspirillum sp.
GACGCCTTGCGCCAGGAAGGCGCCGAAGCGATCAGGATCGATGTCACCCAGCCGGAATCGTTAGCCGGCCTGGGCTGGCAGCTCGACGGCGAAAAACTCGACCTGGCCGTTTATGTCGCCGGCGTGTTCGGCACGCGCGACGGGGCGGCCGTTGCTCCGACCGTGCAGGACTTCGACCGCGTGATGCACACCAACGTGTTGGGCGCGATGCAGGCGATCCCGCTGGTTGCACCGATGGTCGAAGCCGCGCAAGGCCGCTTCGCCTTCATATCGAGCGGCATGGGCAGCATCGGCGCAGCCGAATCGAGCTATGGCTGGGTGTACCGGGCATCGAAGACGGCGCTGAACATGACGGTCAAATGCGCGTCGTTCGATTATCCGCAAGCTACGTTTGTCGCGCTTGATCCCGGCTGGGTACGTACCGACATGGGCGGCCCCAGCGCGCCGACCACCGTTGAGGAAAGTGTGAGCAGCCTGCTGCAGACGATCGACTCACTCGACAAAAGCGAGACCGGCACCTATCGCAGCCGCGCGAACAAGCCGCTGGCGTGGTGAGCAAGCCTGAAAAAAACGATGGCGCATTGTCTTTGCGGGAGGCGCAGTGATGGAGAATGACAATGCGCCATAAAAAATAAACACAAGGCAGAGGGGCAGATGGTTTTGTCGGAACAGCATGAAATGATCCGCGATGCGTTGCGCGCGTTTTCGCAGGAGCGCCTTGCGCCGAACGCCGCGCGCTGGGACAAGGAACATCACTTCCCTAAAGAGGAGTTGAAAGAGCTGGCGCAGCTCGGCGCGTTCGGCGTCGTTGTCCCGCAGGAGCTGGGCGGCGCCGGCCTGGATTATGTGTCGCTGGCGCTGGTGCTGGAGGAAATCGCCGCCGGCGACGGCGGAACCTCGACCGTCGTCTCGGTCAACAACTGCCCGGTTTGCAGCATCGCGACGATGTATGCGAACGACGCGCAGAAGGAGCAATGGCTAAGGCCGCTGGCAAGCGGAGCCATGCTCGGCGCATTCTGTCTGACCGAGCCGCATGTGGGCAGCGATGCAGCCGCATTGCGCACGACTGCCGTGTGCGACGGCGACCATTATGTGCTCAATGGCGTGAAACAGTTCGTCACCAGCGGCAAGCATGCGGATGTCGCGATCGTGATGGCGGCAACCGACAAGGCCGCCGGCAAGCACGGCATCAGCGCGTTCTGGGTGCCGACCGGCACGCCCGGCTACATCGTTGCGCGTCTCGAAGACAAGCTCGGCCAGCATTCGTCGGATACCGCGCAAATCATCTTCGAGAACTGCCGCATTCCGGCGCAGAACCTGATCGGCGCGGAAGGGCAGGGCTACAAGATCGCGCTGTCGGGCCTGGAAGGCGGGCGCATCGGCATCGCATCGCAAGCGGTGGGCATGGCGCGCGCCGCGTTCGAGGCGGCGCTGGCTTATGCGAAGACGCGCACCAGCTTCGGCAAGCCGCTGTTCGAGCACCAGGCGGTGCAGTTCAGGCTGTCCGAGATGGCGACGCAGATCGAGGCGGCGCGCCAGCTCATCCTGCATGCGGCCAGCCTGAAGGATGCCGGCAAGCCCTGCCTGAAAGAGGCGGCCATGGCCAAGCTGTTTGCCAGCGAAATGGCCGAGCGCGTGTGTTCGGATGCGATCCAGATTCACGGCGGTTACGGCTACGTAAGCGATTTTCCGGTCGAGCGGATTTATCGCGACGTGCGCGTCTGCCAGATTTACGAAGGCACCAGCGATATCCAGAAAATCCTGATCGGCCGCGCGCTGGCGTGAGTCGATCTTGCAAGGGGAAAACATGAGCCAGCCCATCGACTTCTATTTCGATTTTTCGTCGCCGTACGGCTATTTCGCATCGACGCGCATCGATCAACTCGCCGCGCAATACGGCCGCCCGGTGAAATGGCATCCGCTGCTCTTGGGCGTGGTGTTCAAGTCCACCGGCAGCGCGCCGCTGACGACGATACCGCTGAAAGGCGAGTATGCGTTGCATGACCTTGAGCGCAGCGCGCGCTTTCACGGCATCGCCTACAGGCGGCCGGAGTCTTTCCCGCTGTCGACGCAGCTTGCGGCGCGGGCGATGTTGTGGATCGAAGAAACGCAGGGCGAGGCAAAGGCGGTCGAGTTTGCGAAGGCGGTGTTTCATGCCTATTTCGTCGACGGCGCGAACATCGCCGAGCCGGACGCGATCGGCCCGCTTGCTTCTGCCGCCGGGCTGCAGGTCGCAGCCGTGATCGAGGGCGCCAACAGCACACAGGTGAAAGAGCGCCTGAGAAGCGGCATCGAAGCGGCGATGGCGCGCGGCGTGTTCGGCTCGCCTTTCATCCTCGTCGACGAAGAACCGTTCTGGGGTTTCGACCGCTTCGATCAGCTCGAAGCCTTCCTGAAAAACGGGAAGATCTGATGCAAGAGAGAGCGATGGCGAAACCGCACGCAACAGCCTGCCCCTGCGGCGGCGAGAATTACGCGCTCTGCTGCGGGCGCTTCATTGACGGCGGCGAACTGCCGCCGACCGCAGCCGAGCTGATGCGCTCGCGTTACAGCGCCTACGTGCTGAAGAACGAAGCGTATCTGAAAGCGACCTGGCACCCGTCCACGCGGCCAGCCGAACCGGTAGCGCAGGACGGCAACCTGAAATGGCTGGGGCTGGAAGTGCGCCGGCATGTGCCGGGGGGAGAGACGGCCATCGTCGAATTTGTCGCACGCAGCAAGATCGGAGGGCGCGCGCATCGTCTGCATGAGATCAGCAATTTCGTGCGCGAGGAGGGGCGCTGGTATTACGTGGACGGCAGTTTTCCGGAGACCCAAAAATAATGGCGATACTCGACTCCAGACTCAATGTGCGCTCGGACGACTTCAAGTCGAATGCGACTGCGATGCAGGCGCTGGTCGACGACCTGAGAGCGCGCGTCGAAAAAATCATGCAGGGCGGCGGCGAGGAGGCGCGCAGGAAGCATACCGCGCGCGGCAAGCTGCTGCCGCGCGACCGGGTGCAGATGCTGCTCGATCCGGGCACGCCCTTCCTGGAGTTCTCGCAACTGGCCGCGCATGAGATGTATGACGATGCCGCACCGTCGGCCGGCATCGTCACCGGCATCGGACGGGTTGCCGGACAGGAGTGCGTCATCGTCTGCAATGACGCCACGGTCAAGGGCGGCACGTATTACCCGATCACGGTCAAGAAGCATTTGCGCGCGCAGGAAATCGCCGATCAGAACAACCTGCCCTGCATTTATCTGGTCGATTCCGGCGGCGCCAACCTGCCTAATCAGGACGAGGTATTCCCGGATCGGGAGCATTTCGGACGCATCTTTTACAACCAGGCGAATCTGTCCGCGAAAGGCATCCCGCAGATCGCGGTGGTGATGGGCTCCTGCACCGCCGGCGGCGCGTACGTGCCGGCGATGAGCGATGAGTCGATCATCGTGAAGGAGCAGGGCACGATTTTCCTCGGCGGCCCGCCGCTGGTGAAGGCGGCCACCGGCGAGGTGGTCAGTGCCGAAGACCTGGGCGGCGGCGACGTGCATACGCGGCTTTCCGGCGTCGTCGATCATCTGGCGCAGAACGACATGCATGCGCTGGCGCTGGCGCGCAGCATCGTGTCGAATCTGAACCGCAGGAAGCCGCGGCAACTGGCGCTGCGCGAACCTGTCGAGCCGAAGTACGACGCGCGCGAATTGTACGGCGTGATTCCGGCCGATACGCGTAAACCCTTCGACGTGCGCGAAGTGATCGCGCGCATCGTCGACGGCAGCGAATTCGACGAATTCAAGGCGCGCTACGGCACGACGCTGGTGTGCGGCTTCGCGCACATCTTCGGCATGCCGGTCGGGATCATTGCCAACAACGGCATTCTGTTTTCGGAATCGGCATTGAAGGGTACGCATTTCATCGAGTTGTGCTGCCAGCGCAAGATCCCCTTGGTCTTTTTGCAGAACATCACCGGCTTCATGGTCGGGCGCAAGTATGAAAACGAAGGCATCGCGCGCAACGGCGCAAAGATGGTGACGGCGGTGTCGACGGCGGCGGTGCCGAAATTCACCGTGATCATCGGCGGCAGTTTCGGCGCGGGGAACTACGGCATGTGCGGCCGCGCCTTTTCGCCGCGCATGCTGTGGATGTGGCCCAATGCGCGCATCTCGGTCATGGGCGGCGAGCAGGCGGCCAGCGTACTGGCCACCGTGAAACGCGACGGCATCGAAGCCAGGGGCGGCTCCTGGCCGGCGGAAGAGGAAGAGGCATTCAAAGCGCCTATTCGCGCGCAGTACGAGCATCAGGGGCATCCGTATTATGCGACGGCGCGGCTGTGGGACGACGGCGTGATCGATCCGGCCGATACGCGCATGGTGCTGGGATTGGGCTTGAGCGCGGCGCTGAATGCGCCGATTGCGGAAACGAAGTTCGGCGTGTTCCGCATCTGACGGAAGGGATCGCATGGACTGGCAGACCATCGACATCGGCAGAAGCGCATCTGTGGCGACGGTGAGTTTGAATCGTCCCGAGGTGCGCAATGCATTCAACGACACCACGATTGCCGAAATGACGCGCGCGTTCCGGGAACTGGGTGCCAACGACAGCGTGCGTGTGATCGTGCTGGCTGCGCGCGGCCCGGCATTTTGCGCCGGCGGCGACCTGAACTGGATGCAGAAGATGGCCGGCTATACGCACGACGAAAACCGTGCGGATGCCATGCAACTGGCCGAGATGCTGCACACGATTTACTGCTGCCCCAAACCCATTGTCGCCAAAGTGCAGGGCGACTGCTATGCGGGCGGCATGGGCCTGGTTGCTGCCTGCGATATTGCCATTGCCAATGAGGCAACGCATTTTTGCCTGAGCGAGGTGAAACTGGGCCTTATACCTGCGACAATCTCACCTTACGTCATCAAGGCGATGGGCGAAAATGCCGCGCGCCGGTATTTTCTGACGGCCGAGCGCTTCGATGCGCGGGAAGCCTTGCGTATCGGCTTCGTGCATGCGGTGGTGCGTGCCGAAGAACTCGATGCAAGCGTCGACCGGATCGTCAAGGCGTTGACGACGAACAGCCCGCATGCGGTAAAGGAGGCCAAGCGCCTGGTGCGCGATGTTGCCTGCATGCCGCTGACCGAGGCGCTCATCGCCGATACCGCGCAGCGCATTGCGGATATTCGCGCGTCGGATGAGGGAAGGGAAGGTGTGCGCTCTTTCCTCGAAAAGCGCAAGCCGAGTTGGCTGAGTGGATAAAGAAAGTCCCTTCCCCCTTGCAGGGGGAAGGAGCATTAAGCACAGAAGAAGTTTCAGTTTGGGAGCAGTTTTGAAGTCAGATCAACCAACCGATTGGGTCGCGCGCAGCCTCAACAGCGTCTGGCACCCATGTACGCAGATGCAGCACCATGAGAGCATGCCGCTGGTGCCGGTCAGTCATGGACGCGGCGCCTGGCTCTATGGTCTCGATGGCCGCCGCTATCTGGATGCGATCAGTTCCTGGTGGGTGAACCTGTTCGGTCATGCGAACCCGCGTATCAATGCGGCATTGAAGGAGCAGCTCGACTTGCTCGAACATGCGATGCTGGCCGGTTTCACGCACGAGCCGGTGATTGCGTTGTCGGAGCAATTGTCCGCGCGCACCGGCCATGTGCTTGGTCATTGCTTTTACGCATCCGACGGCGCGTCCGCAACCGAGATCGCGTTGAAGATGAGTTTTCATTTCTGGCGCAACAGCGGCCGTGCCGACAAGCGCGAATTCGTCTGCCTCAAAGGCAGCTACCACGGCGAAACCGTGGGCGCGCTGGCAGTGACCGACGTGCCGCTGTTCCGCGATGCGTATGGCCCGCTGCTGCGGCAGGCGCACGTGGTTGCCGCGCCCGATGCGCGCAACGCGCAAGAGGGCGAGTCGGCCGCCGATGTTGCCCGCCGCGTGGCGAAGGAGCTGGAAGCGCTGCTGCAGGAATGCGCCGATCGGATCTCCGCCGTGATCGTCGAACCGCTGGTCCAGTGTGCGGCCGGCATGGCAATGTACGACCCCGCTTATCTGGTTGAAGTGCGCGCCTTGTGCGACCGCTACCAGGTGCACCTGATCGCCGATGAAATCGCGGTCGGCTGCGGTCGCACCGGCACTTTCTTCGCATGCGAACAGGCGGGCATCTGGCCGGATTTCGTCTGCCTGTCCAAAGGCATCAGCGGCGGTTATTTGCCGCTGTCGCTGGTGATGACGCGCGACGCGATCTATCAGGCGTTCTACGATGCCGATGTGACGCGCGGCTTTTTGCATTCGCATTCCTACACCGGCAACCCGCTCGCCTGCCGCGCGGCGCTGGCGACGCTTTCGATCTTCGAGGAAGACGACGTACTGAACCGCAACCGCGAGCGC
>DASVLY010000514.1:0-4012 GCA_036384635.1 Noviherbaspirillum sp.
CATTTCCGCGCGCGACATGGGCAGAAACGGCGCCGGCACGGTGTAGTCAGGCCGGTAACGGGGGAAGGAAAACAGGTTTTTGGACGCATTCATGATGGGGCGGATTGTACCGGAAATGCCTTGCACCGGCTTCCCGGTGCAGAACCGGCAGAACGGCTTTTGTTCAAAGCTTACTGCGGAGCGGGAGCGGGAGTGGGAGCGGGAGCGGGAGCGGGTGCGGGAGCGGGTGCGGGAGCGGGTGCGGGTGCGGGTGCGGGTGCGGGAGGCGGTGGCGCGGCATATCGCCCATGCTGCCCATGAAAGAAATCGTCCGTCACGCTACCGCCGGCGACCGGAACGCGATGCCCTTTCGCATACATGCATTGCTCGTAGCCGAAATCGAAACGCTGCTGAAGCCGTGATGCGGAAGTTTCCGCTGTTCCGGTTCCGATCAGCCCGCCGAGCGCCAACCCGGTACCGGCACCTACTCCTGCGCCGTGCCCGCCGTTAATCGCCGCCCCTGCGGCGGCACCCAGAATTGTGCCTACCGCAGCGCTGCGCGCCCCGCTGTCGAGGGCGACGCTATCGGGCGTTTGACCGCGCATCTGCTCGCTTGCGAACTGTTTGCACATATCGTTATCGGCGCGGAATTGCTCGAAGCTCTTTCCCGTTCCCGGGAGCACGAGGATGCTGGGTTCGTTCGGCGGCATGGTCGTGCAGGCGCACAGTATTGCCGCGACTATATAAAGAGAGAGTCGGGGTTCAATGGACATGGCGGTGTGTCATCGCAAATCGGGGTCCAGATCGGGCGGTTGCGCCGGAACCAGTTGCCATCCTGACGGGCATTGCTTTACATAAGGATAGTAGCCCTGCGGGGCCTTGCAGTAATACCACCACGAATTCGACTGTTGCTCATTCTGTACCGGAAGACCCTGCTGGATGTAGACCGGCGGCGTGGCGGGGACGGTGACGACAGGCGGATACGTGTAGTACGGATTGTAATACCAGGGTGCGCCCAAGGGTACGCCGATAAACACGCCCACATGCCCATGCGAGTGTCCGCCATGCCAGTGTCCATGAACCGGCCATGGACCGGCGCTTCCATGACCATGCCAGGGACCGGAACGATTGTGCGTCCATGCACTGCTACTCGCCAGCAGCGCGAGCAGTAACACGAGAATGAATAGCGACCTGGATTTTTTCATCGCAACCTCCTCGCTGCCGATAGCGCGGGGTGCGTCAATTAAACGCATCAGCACCGTGGGCACTAATACGACATGAATTCGACTGCACGGCATCGCTTAAGTTCGAGGGCTCCGCCGCCCGCACCGCGATCCGGCGCTATTGCGCCGTCTTTTCGATTTTTTAAATCAATCGTGGCGTCCACGCCCCCATCGGAACTCGGTTGCCGGTCATCCATCAAACATACGCGTGGCCTTGTATCAATAACCGAAATGGAGGCAATCATGATGCGCGCAAACGAGATTCAACAACGTTTTAGCCAGGTGGAGAAAACGATCCATCATGCGGCCGAATGCTGTCAGTCCGCAACCAATCTGCCGATGGATCTGAAGGACAGCATCCAGCAGCTTGATCAAAAGACGATGCAGGCAAGGAACATGATCCAGTCGCAGGATGAAAACCAGATTCGCCAATGCCTCGACGATCTGGAGGAACTGGGGGACCGCGCCAAGGATGCGTGCGAGCATTCGCAGAATCTGGATGGCGAACTGAAAAGCGCCGTGATGCAGGCGCATCGTGAATTGTCCGACCTGAAGCATCAACTGCACTAAAGCGCAGCACATAAAAAAGCCCGTTGCATAGCCGGCATGCAACGGGCGGTTGATGAGGCAAATACGTGTTATTTAAATACGTGTTATTTGGCCGGCACCACGTCCGGCAGCACTACGTTCACATCGAGCACTTCCAGATTGCCTTGGCGGTCGAGTGAAATCTTGATGTCTTCCGCATTGACATTCGCATACTTGGAGATCACTGCGATCAGTTCCTTGTGCAAGGCCGGCAGGAAATCCGGACCGTCGCGGCCGTTTCGTTCGCGCGCAATGATGACCTGAAGGCGTTCCTTCGCAGCGCTCGCGCTCTTTGGTTTGTTATTGAATAAAAAAGATAGCAGCGCCATATTACTTGCCCTTAAAAATCCGCTGGAACAGGCCGGGTTTTTCGTAAGCGGTAAAACGCAGCGGCACTTCATGTCCGAGGAAGCGTGCAACTACATCCTTGTACGCTTCCGACACGCCGGTGCCGGTCATGTGAATCACCGGCTGGCCCTGATTCGAGGCATGCAGCACCGACTCCGATTCCGGAATGATGCCGATCAGCGGGATGCGCAGGATTTCCTGGACATCGGTGAATGACAGCATTTCGCCTGCATCGACGCGCTTGGGCACGTAGCGGGTGAGCAGCAGATGCTCCTTCACCGGCTCCCGGCCATTCAGTGCGCGGCGCGATTTGGCCTGGATGATGCCGAGGATGCGGTCGGAGTCGCGTACCGACGACACTTCCGGATTGGTCACCACGATCGCTTCATCGGCGAAGGTCAGCGCCATTACCGCGCCGTGTTCGATGCCGGCCGGCGAATCGCACACGATGTACTCGAAACCCATCTTGTCCAGGTCGCCCAGCACGCGCTCGACGCCTGCTTCGGTCAGCGCATCCTTGTCGCGGGTCTGCGACGCCGGCAGCACGAACAGGTTCTCGCAGTGCTTGTCCTTGATCATCGCCTGGTTGAGCGTCGCTTCATTGTTGATCACATTGATGAGGTCATAGACGACGCGACGCTCGCAGCCCATGATCAGGTCGAGGTTGCGCAAGCCGACGTCGAAATCGATGACCGCCGTCTTGTGGCCTCGCAACGCGAGGCCCGAAGCAAAGCTGGCGCTGGAGGTGGTTTTGCCGACGCCACCCTTACCCGACGTTACAACAATGATTTTCGCCACAAACAAACTCCTTCCAGAAAATAAAAACTATGCGCGAATGGATGATACTTCGATCCGGTCGCCCGTCAGCCGCACCTGGACCGGTTTCTTCGCCAGATCCGGCGGCAGGCCGCCTTCGAACATGCGGTAAATCCCGGCAATCGATACCAGTTCGGCTTCCATCGTGAGCGCGAAAATCCGGGCATCGGCATTGCCGCTGGCACCGGCTAACGCGCGTCCGCGCAGCGGCGCATATACGTGGATGCAGCCGTCCGCGATCAGTTCGGCACCGGGGTTGACCACGGCCATCACGACCAGATCGGCGCCGCGCGCATAAATGCGTTGGCCTGCGCGCACCGGCGTATCGACGATCATTGCCGCAGGCGGCATTGCAGGCGCAGCGACCGGCGCCATTTCGACAGGCACGGGGGCCGGCGGCTGCGGCGCCGGTTCGACCGCCTCTGCCTGCTGCTCCACGCGCGGCGTGACCAGCATGTCGAGGCTCAGTCCGCTTGCAAGAATGGCCGGCTCCAGTTCGGCCGGCGCACCGCGCACGGCAACCGGATTCAGATTGAAAGACTTGAATAATGCGATCAGGGCAGGCCAGTCGATGCCATCTGCGGCGAATTCGCAGCCGCTTACGTCGAGTACCGCGAACTCGTGATCGAAATAATCGGGAGCGCCGCCTGTCATCTGCTTCATTGCGGCATCGAGCGTCGCCAGGTCAAGCGCGTGCAGTATCGCGGATACTGCCACTACAGTTGAAATCTTGATCTCGATTGGCTTGCTGCTTTGCGTCTTGGACATAAAACCTAAGGATGAATCGCTTTGCGCAGTGTGATAATGAAACGGGCCGCTTCAGGAGCGGCCCGACAGTGCCGGCCAGTAAGCCGTACTGTGCTTTGCGGTAATTATAACCGCTGGCGTGACGCTAGGGCCTGTCATCAATTAGTTTGGGAATGAACCCGGAGGGAACGGGCCGTATGCGTCGCATGCCGGTGTTGCGGCTCCTTGCCGTAGCACCGCTACGACGCGTCGCCGCGCCTGGGCCTGCAACGCATACGGCCCGTTCGCACTCCCAAACTCATTGATGACAG
>DASVLY010000515.1:0-4276 GCA_036384635.1 Noviherbaspirillum sp.
ACTACCGCACCAGATCGACGGACACGGGCTTTGACCAGCGCGAACTCACGGCTTTTTATACGCATAAACTGGGCAGCGGCTATAAGCTCCAGGCATACGCGACCAAAGGCTTTTCGGATGGCAGCCCGGACTGGGGGACTGGGGTGAATGCGGGATACAGCTTTTAGAGCGGATTGACGGTCAGTTCTGATTGCTCGCCGTCGCAGGCGTAACTGCCGAATCGCGCCAAAGCCAGATGGCGGTACCAGTCAGTAATACAGTGGCAGCGGCATTGGCCCAGCTTAACGCATCCCAACCTGCAATCTGGCCAGGGCCGATTGCGCGCACCAGCACCGGCCCCGCAATTTGGCCAACAGCAAACCCGGCGGTCATTCGTGCAAGCAAAGGGGTTGGGTTGGCCGGCATTCTCTCCCGTGCCAGCTGCAGGCCCGCCATCGTGGCAACCATGAATGTTCCTCCAACAAACATCGCAGACAGAGCCAGCGCCCATATGGTCTGACAGAACAACGGCAATAACGTACCTAATGCCATTGTCCCCTGCGCGATTGCCCATACTTTCCTGCGTGGCCAAGCCGATATCCAGCATGAAACCGCTGCAACGGAGAGCGCGGCTGCCAAGCCGAATATCGGCCATGTCAGTCCGAATACGAGAGGGTCGGACACCAATTGCCTGGCCATCGTCGGCAGGAACGTCGCGGGGATAATGTAGCCAAACCCAAAGCTGCCATAACAAAACACCAAGGCGGCGTTCCGCTGACCGGCACCGGAAGATTTCGACGACAAAATGCCCGCACTAACGGGTGTCGTACCGGAAAGCTGCCCGCGTATGCCGTACATGGCGAACGCTGCACCTGACGCGGCAAGAGCGCCAAGTTCTATCCAGAGCACCTTGGCGGACTGTTGCCCGCCAAGCCAGGTCATCACGCCCGTCAAGGCGATGCCTAAACCAACACCCGTGTATATCCAGCCTCCCAAGCGAGCCGAGTGTCTTCGTGCAAGCTCTGCCAGGCACCAACTGCTTGCACAAACCAGCACCCATGCGCTGAAGATGCCGGCGGCCGCTCGCAAAAGAGCCCCGCCAAGGCTGAACCGGCTGCCGATCCACGCAATGCCCAACGTCGTCAGCGCGATACCTGTCAGTCCAAGCCGCAGTCCACGCCGGGAGTCTCCTGAAAACCAGGATGCGGTTAAAGCGCCTAAAAGATAACCGCCGTAATTGGCGGCAGCCCATTCGGTGCCAGTCGTGGCATCTATCGTGCCATCGCGCAGCATGAGCGGCATCAATGGCGTGAATGCAAAACGTCCGATACCCATTGCGATAGCGAGGGCGACAATCCCCGTGATGACAATGGAGCATGGAGCTTTGTCATGATGTGCTTGGTCAGTATTTTCTGGGCTCATGGCTCATTACCCCCCCCGATTTATCTGAATTGAATAGTAGAACTCATTTCATAAATAGGAGGGCCCGCCTATTTATGAAATGAGTTCTAAATTATCAGCCAATCATTCTCATACGGAGATTGATGAGCTTATTACCCGTATCGCCCACCGTTATTCCATTAGGACTGACTGCATCATCCATCAAGCGGCGGCCAACGACTTGAAGCTGCCAGCGAAGCGGCGCTGTCTTAGAGCAATTTCCATCCACAGTCGCAAGGGACCGCCTCCTTGGCACCCATGCACACGAAGGTGCCTGCATGAGCATCGTAATCCCGCCGTTCGATATACATGCGCCGCGTGCCGTCGGTCTCGAAGCGGACCAGATTGAATGAATTGGATTGCCCGCCCCGGCGGCGGGTGGAAACTGCGGTGCCCGCCTGCAGGATGACCGCCTGTCGCGATCCGTGACCGGCCAGGATGCAATAAGGCAGGTGGATATGACCGCCGAGGAAGAGGTCTGCGCCTGCGTCAATCCAGGCAGCCAGCGCCTGCTCCGCGGCACGGGCGCGATTGCGCCGGTCACTACGCTCGATGACCGCGAGAGGATGATGCAAGGCCACGACCTTGAAGGGCTGATGCATTCCGGCAAGATGTCGCGCCACCTCCCGCACCATGCCGGGCGGCAGCGCACCGTGCTTGTGGCGCAGCACCCGGGTGGAATTGACGCCAAGCACGGCGACTTCCCTTCCCTGCCACACGGGTTCCAGCGTGGAGCAGATGTATCGCCTGTAGTAGCAATAAGGCTGCGTGAAACGGGTGAAGAGATCAAACAGCGGCAGGTCGTGATTGCCGGGCAGCGCCAGCACCGGAATGGGTGCAAGACTGTCCAGGAAGGTCCGGGCCGCACGAAATTGCGCGCGCCTTGCGCGTTGGGTGATATCTCCGGTCAGCACCACAAGGTCCGGCGCTGTGCGCAGAAGATCATTTCGCAAGGCGGCGCAAATGCGGGCTTCCTCGGTACCGAAATGGGTATCCGAGATATGGGCGATCTGCATCACCGGTTTGTCTCCGGCTGTCTCGGCACGATGACTTGCAGGGCGTCCGGCACCGTCTCGATCACCAGAGGCAGCGTGCATTCAACCAATTCTCCGTCCACGGCCACCCGTATGCGCCGGTCGCGCCCGTCAAGCCAATCCACCTGTACCTTCAACGCGCAATACTGGCGCAGATTCTGTGCGGTTTCCAGCCGCGCAAGAGCGCCGCGCAGGGCAAGGCCCAAGAGTTCAAGCCGGTCCACCTCCCGTAATGCCAGGACGGCCAATTCCCCGCGTGCCACGCACAGCGCCTCATCCAGCCCGAGATGCTCCATCTGCAGCGCATTGCGACCGAAAAACACCATCAGCGAAGAAAGCGTCAGGGATTGCCCGTCTATTTCGAGATGCAGCAGGTAAACTCTGTGCTCGCGCAGCAAGGTGGCGAGTCCGGAGAGCAGCGCCACGACACGATTGCGTCCGAAGCGCTTCTTGTGCAATTCTCTATGTTCGATGAGCCGGCGGTAGAGACCGATGCTTGCATTATTCAGGAACAATCTGCCATTCACTTGTCCGATCGGCACCCGCCGGACACGGCCTTCGATGATGACGCGTGCGGCAGAGGCGCTATCGAGCGGGATATCCAGATTCCGCGCAAAGTAATTGAAGGTGCCCAGGGGGATGACCGCGAAGGGCAGCCCGCGCGCATGCGCCGCCGAGGCGACAGCGTTCAGGGTGCCGTCGCCGCCGGCTGCCACGAGAATGCCCGGCCGGGTAGCTGCCGCTTGCTGCGCCAGCATCGGCAGATCGCGCGGGCGCCGCGCCAGGAGCAGTTCCACGTTGCGGCCGGCAGCCCTCAGAATGGTATCGACGGCCATGCGGGCAGCGGATTTGTCGGCGCTGCCTGAACTTGCGTTCATCAATACAGTGATCGGCAAATTCCCGATCTCCGCAACCGGATAGGGCTCCGATGGCTGGGCACGGCCAGTCGATATGCCGGGGGTCAAAAATTTCTCCAGGGTAGTGGCAGAACCGTTTGCGGCGCAGTCCGCTCGTGACTGCGAATGAGAAGGCTAATCTGTCCATATGAACGGAGGTTTGATCGGCAACAAACCGCAGTTGGCGCGAGCCCATAAGGAACGCAATCAGTGCATTGCTTTCGGGGGAAGCGTCTGCCCTTTGAAGAGAGTTTGCGCCATCAATTCATAAACTAATGGATGCACGAATGGATTGGAGTTCATTTCCAACACCCAGATCTGGCGCTCCGCATCCAAAATCGCATCGATCGTGAAGACGGTGCCGTTACGAATAGCGGCCGGGATGCCTTGCCACGCCACTTCACCAATGCGCAACAAGCTTTCTTTCAAATCCTCGGGCATCCGTTTCTGCAGATTCACCACTTTCCGATCGCATGGCAGCCGCAAGTCCGATCCATAGCGAATCTCCACGCGCTGTTTGTCATGCCGCGCCAGCACCGAGTCCAGATGCTTCCCGTCGTACGCCAGCACCTGTTCTGTCTTGCTGAAGTCAAAAGGCGCATCCATGGCCGCCAGTCTCCCCTGCTCGACCAACCTGCGCAGCAACAGTTCCTTGATGGTAGACACGCCATCGCCCAGCACGAAGGGCATGACATCTATTTCCATGCAGGCGGGCATGTTGTCCCAGTACCAGATCTTGAGAATCTTGCCGCTGACGAAACGCTCGACATATTCGTCCTCGGTGGCATCCAACGTCAGTCCGGCACTGCTGCGAAACGGTCCTTGAATCTGGCTGCCGAAAGATGACTGATCGCACTTGATCAGCACATCTGCCATTTCCCGTGACGGATCGAGGGAAAATTCAGGAGTCGCCAAGCCATGTTCCTG
>DASVLY010000516.1:0-4755 GCA_036384635.1 Noviherbaspirillum sp.
CCTTGCCGTAGACCAGCAGTCCGTCGACCGCGTTGGTAGTCTCTTCGCCCACCCCAAAGCTAGACATGGCCTTAAAGACCGGCCGGTCAGAGGTTCTGCGCTTGGGTAGGTTAGCGCCGAACGCATTGGTGTAGATGCTGGCCTTGCCAACGCTGCCGCACTCTTGAATCTTCGCGACATCCGCACAGGTCATTAAGTTTTCCTTAGCCTCTTTAGTGTCAGAGTATCCAAGGATCATGTTTGAGCACAGGGCCAGCAGATCGCGGACGGGAAGGTGCAGCCCGTTGAGCCGGGCGATCTCCACCAAGTCGCCCAAGCGGCGTGCGAGCTGCCCGCCGTCTGTCTCGCCGAGCAACCGGCGGCGATTCTCATCGATTGGGCAAACCTTCCCGTTGGCAATCAACGAGCAACGCTTGCAGCCCTCCCATTCGGGATGACCCGCCACCGCCTTTGCGACTTCGTCGAAGGTTTTGCGGCTGGTGGTCCGGCTAAGGTCGAAGACTGCGAGCCGATTCGGTGCCGGACCAGCTTGTAGGAATCGCTCTTGGAGAGGTTTGCGTAATGGGTGGACTCGGCCCTGACGTTTGCCCAGGTCGCGCAGCCGGGCTAGGATTTGGCCGTGGTTGGCCGCGAGGATCACCACTTCGGAGTCATCTGCGCCAAGCACCGATTTTTCGAAGCGCTCCAGCGGCAGATCGCTCTCTTCGCCGTTGAATTCGGAGAGATCCTTGATGAAGACAGCCAAGCGCCCATCGGCGAGGCGCAACTCCTTGACGTTGCCTTTGCTGGCCCAAACCTTGGAATCACCCCCGATACGTATCCAAAGAGCCCGGCAGTGGTAGGTCTTTCCATCGCCGGCCGTCCCTGCGATCAGCATGGAGCCGGGAACCTTGGACTGAATGTGCTGGACCATCGCGTCCAGCAGCGGCGTGGACAGACTGATCGGCTGAACCTTCGCGCGACCCAGCGCTCCCGCCACGTATTCGTCGAACATCGTCAAGTTGTTTGGCGTCGGCCCATAACTTCGAAGGAAACGGACCCAAGCGCTTGCTGGCGGTGCTCCGTTATCACACTCGATTTGGGGCGACGTATCTGCCATTTTGTTTTCCCTTTGGACGTTATTTGGTTGCCGTGTTGTTATTGTAAGGGTTGGCGATGCCTTTAGAACTATCGAACATGCGGTCACCCGAACTCTTGCAAGAGCACCCCGCCAGATTCCACGGCAAACGCTGCCCTGTAGTCGCGTTGATAGGCATTCCTAGCAACCTGATTGGTTATCAAAAAGCGACAGAAGTCGATTAGCAGCAATGCGATTAATACGATTGTCAAAACCGGAATCGAACCAGAGCCCCCTGTTGTCATCCAATTCTCATGACAAAGAAAAGACTCGGCCCTCATGCGCAGTAGCCGCGACGCGGGAAATCCATGCAGTTAATAACTGCAGTTAATAACTATGGTTCAGCACGTAAACCAAGACACCACACCCTTGAATCTATGGAATTGCGTGTAAATAAGTGCCATTTTGGTCAGGGTGACAACAAATAAGCCCTGATCTTTGGTTCTAAAATCCTTTCATTCGTGAGGATTTTTGCAAAATCAAGTCGCCTGAGCATGAAATCCGCACGATCAAGAGGATTTATTACAAAATACTCCGACTTCGCGCAAAATCCTCATAAACGTGAGGATTTTCCATGAAGATACCCATCGACAATGCAGCCGCCATCGGCAAGGTGGTGCGTGCCAGCCGCAAAGCCCAGAAAATCCGACAGGACGATGCGGCAGGTAGTATCGGCGTCAGCGAGAACTTCCTTGGCAAGATCGAACGCGGCAGCGATTCCGTGCAATGGGGGAAGCTTTTTCAGGTCCTCGAAGGCCTTGGCGTCCGGGTTATGGTGGATGTGCCCGATAGCGTGGCCGCCTATTTGAACGATCCAGCAAGCAACAGGGACAAGCCATGAGCGGCCGGTCTTTGCGCGCTTCGATCAATCAGGCGGAGGTTGGCACGCTGTAGGAAGTAGGCGGCCTCTGGAGTTTCCAATACGCTGGTGCCTGACTGGATACTCCTCAGGGCTTTGCGCTCAGCCCGTATCTTCCGTTAACAGCAGAGTCCTTGCTGGACGGCGCAAGCGAGCGTCCTGTGCAGTGGTATTTCGACAACCTGCTGCCGGAAGAGGGGCAGCGTATTTGCTGGCCGGTGATGCCAGGCTGGATGCGGCAGACGCCTTCGGCCTGCTGGCCTGGTATGGTACAGAATCGGCAGGGTCGGTGACATTGCTGCCGCCGGATGCAGGATCAGAAGCTGCCGAGCCACTGCGTCCCTTGCCGAACGACGTCCTGGAAGCACGTATCGCTTACTCTGACGGCTCGTTTAGCTCGTAGCTGGTGCTTCGCCCGCCTGCCGCGGATTTTCGTAACGCTCCGTGCGCCAGCAATTCATTAATGTCACGTAGAGCTGTGTCCGGAGAGCACTTGGCGATCGCCGCCCACTTGCTACTGGTGAGTTTGCCTTCGAAACCGTCGAGCAAACGATTGAGCAGTTTTACCTGACGCTCGTTCATCGGCGTGCCCGCAAAACGCTGCCAGAACCGCGCCTTGGCCAATACCGCATTGAGCGCGTGCTGCGCTTGGTCGATGGCCCGATGTAAGACATTGAAGAACCAGAGCAGCCACTCAGTGACGTCGAGCGACCCTTTCTGGGTACGCTCCAGAATGTCATAGTAGGATTTGCGTTCCCGCTGAATCTGCGCCGACAGGCTGTAGAAACGCTGCGGACTGCCGTCAGCACGCGCCAGCAGCAGGTCGCCAACGGCGCGAGCCATACGCCCATTGCCGTCGTCGAACGGATGCAAGGTAACAAACCACAAATGGCCGAGCCCCGCCTTGATAAGGGGCGGCTCATTCGATGCGTGATTGACCCAATCGAAGAAACGCTCCGTCTCGACTTCCAGGTGATCGGCCGGAGGCGCCTCGAAATGCACCCGCTGACGGCCGATAGGACCAGACACCACTTGCATCGGACCGCTGGAATCGTCGCGCCAAGCGCCGACGGCGATTTTGGACAGGCCTGAATAACCGGTCGGAAAGAGCGCAGCGTGCCAACCGAACAAGCGTTCTCGTGTTACCGGCGCATCGCAATTGACTGTAGCATCGAGCACCATCTCGACCACACCCTCCACATGCCGATCCACTGGAGCCAGGGCACCAATATCCACACCGAGGCGACGGGCAATGGAAGAGCGCACGGACTCGGCGTCGAGTCGTTCGCCCTCGATCTCGCTGGTCTTGATGACATCGTCGGTAAGTGCCGCCAGGCTGGCTTGGCCGCGCAATGCCATGCCGACGTCTGCCAAGCGTCCCATCAGCACTCCTTGGGCACGACTGACCTTGGTCAAAGGATCGGCAAGCGCTGCCAGATCGTAGCGCCACATCGGCCAGTCGTTGGCCTGCCAGATGTAAGTGTAATCTCCGCTATTCATGCGGTGATTATGGGCTGCATTCTCCGCATTCGCAAGATATTAACCGCACAAAATGCGGAGATAGTAGATGGTTTTCTCCGCATTGCTTTCCGACAATTTTGCACACCGTTGATGGACGTGGGTTCGGTTCCCATGAACAAATCGGACCGGCGTCTCTTTTGGCGAGGCCAATAGTGTTTGACGTCGGTTTCCCAACCCGCTCAAAAAATCGAACTTTCGCGGTATTCCCTATCGACTACTCACCGTTCCCCAGTGCCTCTCACCAGCAAAGTGAACGAGTAGGACGCGGATTGCCGCCCCACCACCAATATTCAATTCCGAAATTGTCTCGGCAAATTCGGGATATCCCAAACGGCGCACGGAATGGCGCCGTTTTTCATTTTCCCTTCGGACTTCCGCCTTTACCCGGTCACTCATTCTCGGGCCGGTTTTTCTCTGTTTCGGCCTTTTTTCTCAGTTCCTTCCGGACTTCGCACTCCAAAGTCTGCGAGCATGAAAGCTACAACCGGCGCCTCGTTACTGTCATGCAGGTCATTTTTCGGCAGGAATCAGAATCCCTCGGGAAAAGGCAATCGGCGCCAAAACTTCAGGTACTGTTATGCCACGATGGCCGTCCTTGTCGGCCGCAGGTTTATTTATTGACAACAATCAAGTAACCGCTCCAGTGGCCCCCAAAATTTGGATCAAGCTTCACGCATAGGCGGGTTTTCTTTCGATCGTTAGAAATCTCGCAATTCGTTATGTCACTTCTAGCGCCATGTTGTTCCAGCCACGCAATGCGCTGTTCCAATCGGTCTCGTTCTTCTTTCCGCGCTTGAAGTTCAGCAAGATTCGGCATCGCCAGCCATGCCGCAATGACGATTGCGCTTGCACCAATTGCGGTGATGCCGAGCGCTTGAATCACAATCCGCCGCAGACTGAACGCTGCTGCGTCTCGGTATGCTGCGGCTGCGCGCTCGGCCTCAATGTTTGCGTCTTCAAAACGCTTTACCAACGTATCTGCCGCACCACCGGCCGCTTGCTTTAGCGATACGTCCACTTCTCTCGCGACGGCACCAGGAAGTCTTGCTGCTGCCGTCGCCACGGAATTTTCCGCGCTGTTGAGACTGTTGGCGCGCACCGAATTTTGACCATATAACAATGGGATGGACGCCCCCACCCGTAACGGCATCGAATGTGCCAAAGTGGAAGTGTCAAACAACCACTTGAACCGAGGGGAGCGTCACCATGAAGATTACGACAATTGGCATCGATGTGGCAAAGAATGTGTTTCAGGTTC
>DASVLY010000517.1:0-5063 GCA_036384635.1 Noviherbaspirillum sp.
AGAACCTCACCCTCTCTATCGACAGCAAGATTCAGTACATTGCATTCACGCAGCTGAAAGAAGCTGTCGAAAAGCACAAGGCGAAAGCGGCGGGCGCGGTCGTGCTCGACGTGAAGACCGGCGAGGTGCTCGCCTTGGTCAACCTGCCGACCTACAATCCGAACAACCGCTCGGTGCTGACAGGCGCGCAACTGCGCAACCGTGTGCTCACCGATACCTTCGAACCCGGCTCCACGATGAAGCCGTTTACGGTCGCGCTGGCGCTGGAAACAAAGCGCGTGACGCCGAATACGATGGTCCAGACCGCGCCCGGCCGGATCACCATCGGTACCGCGACGATCGGCGATGCTCACCCGCACGGAATGCTGACGGTGTCGGAAATTATCGAAAAATCTTCCAATGTCGGCACCGCCAAGCTGGCGCTGCAAATGCACCCGCAGGAGATGTGGGACATGTTTACTACCGTCGGCTTCGGCCAGCAGCCGAAGCTGGGTTTTCCCGGCGCGGTTGCAGGGCGGGTGCGGCCTTACAAGTCGTGGCGGCCGATCGAGCAGGCGACCATGAGCTACGGCCACGGCATTTCGGTCTCGCTGATCCAGCTGGCACACTCGTACATGATTTTCGCGCGGAACGGCGATTTCATCCCATTGTCGTTCCGAAAGGTGGATGAGCCGCCTGTCGGCCAGCACGTGATCGGCGAAAAAACCGCGCGCGACATGCGCGCAATGCTTGAAACCGTGACCAGCCCGGAGGGAACCGCGCCGAAAGCGCAAGTGCCGGGCTATCGCGTGGGGGGCAAGACCGGCACCGCATACAAGCTCGCCGGCGGGCGTTACGTGAATAAATACGTCGCATCGTTCGTCGGTTTTGCCCCTGTATCCGATCCGCGCATCATCATTGCCGTCATGGTGGACGAACCGACCAATGGCCAGCACTACGGCGGAGACGTGGCAGCGCCGGTATTCTCCGCTGTGGCGGCAAATGCTTTGCGGGCAATGAACGTCGCGCCCGATTCCTCGGTAACCGACATCATCATTCCTGCCGATGGCGTGAAGGAGAGCCTGTGATGCCGACTGAGACTCTGAACAAGTATCTGACCTGGTTGCAAGCCGAAGCGCCGAACGCGCAACTATCGTCCGACTCCCGCGAGATCGGTTCCGGCGACGTATTCTTTGCCTACCCTGGTTATGCGGGGGATGGCCGGAGCTATATCGGGAACGCGATTGAAGGAGGCGCGAAGGCGGTTGTGTACGAAGCCGACGGCTTCGCATGGAACGATGCATGGAAAGTGCCGCATATGGCGGTGCAAGATTTGAAGAAGCTGGCGGGCCCGCTGGCCAATGCTTATTACAGCCGGCCGGATGCGGCGATGTTCACGGTTGCCGTAACCGGCACCAACGGCAAGACTTCGTGCAGCCAGTGGCTCGGCAAGGCGTTGTCCCGTCTCGGCCAGCCGACAGCGGTGATCGGCACGCTTGGCATCGGCTTATATCAGCGCGGCACGCCTGGCGGTTTCAGCAATACCGGCTATACCACGCCGGATGCCGTACTGTTGCAGCGCAATCTCGCGCGCCTGCGCGATGCCGGTGCGACTGCGCTTGCAATCGAAGCTTCATCGATCGGACTGGAGCAGGGGCGCTTGAACGGGCTGCATGTCGATGCTGCGCTATTCACCAATTTCACGCGAGACCATCTCGACTATCACGGCGACATGGCGGCTTATGAAGACGCCAAGAGGATACTGTTCGACTGGCCGGGGTTGCAGCACGCGGTGATCAACTTCGACGACGGTATGGGGCTGCGCCTGATCGAGCACCTGACGAAAACAAATCCGCAACTGAATGTGATTGGTTATACGGTGAGCGACACCGCTGTGCCGAACGTGAAAAGCCTGCGCGCGAGCGAGATCCGCACCAGCCACGGCGGCACCACCTTCCGCCTCGATTCTTTATTCGGTTCAGCGCAAATAAAGACGCAACTTGTTGGCCAGTTTAATGTCAGTAACGTCCTTGGCATTGTCGGCGTGCTGCTGGCCAAGGGCGTCGCCTTCAAGGCGGCGTGCGAGGCGGCTGAAACGCTGACTGCGGTGCCTGGCCGCATGCAGCAGCTCGGTGGACAGGAGGCGCCGCTGGTGGTGATCGATTATGCGCATACGCCGGACGCGCTGGAAAAGACGCTGGCAACGCTGCGCCAGGTGGCGCAGCAGCGCAACGGAACGTTGTGGTGCGTGTTCGGCTGCGGCGGCGATCGCGACCCGGGCAAGCGTCCGCAGATGGGCAGGGTGGCACAGGCAGCCGATCACATCATCGTCACCAGCGACAATCCGCGCAGCGAGGATCCGGCAAAGATCCTTGAACAGATTGTTGAAGGCATCGATACCGCGCGTCTGGCGAAGGATGCGCCGCAGGTGATCGAGGACCGCGCCGCTGCGATTTTGTGGGCGGTGCGGCATGCGGGGAAAAACGACGTGGTTCTGTTGGCCGGCAAAGGCCACGAACCCTATCAGGAAATCAAAGGCAAAAAAATGCCGTTTTTGGATGCGGATCATGCCGCACTGGCATTGGCCTCAAGGGCAACGATGAAGGGGACTCATTAATGAAATCGTCATTGGCTGACATCCAGCCATGGATTTCGCGTGCCGCGGCAGCGAACGGCTGTGCGGCGGATGCAAGTTTTGACGGCGTGTCGACCGACAGCCGTCATGTATCTGTTGGCAATCTGTTCGTCGCATTGCGCGGCGAACGTTTCGATGCACACGATTTTTTGAACGACGTGGCGGCCAAGGGTGCCGCTGCGGTGGTGGCCGAGCGCGTGCCGCAAGGTTTTCCGGTACCGGCGCTGCTGGTGCCCGATGCGCGCGTGGCGTTGGGCGAGATCGCCGCATACTGGCGCCAGCGGTTCGCGCTGCCGGTCATCGGCGTCACCGGCAGCAACGGCAAGACCACGGTCAAGGAAATGATCGCGGCCATCCTGGCGGCGGCCTTCGGCGCGGAGCAATGCATGGCCACGCGCGGCAATCTGAACAACGACATCGGCGTGCCGCTCACCGTGTTCCGGCTCAACGATTCCTGCAAGGCAGCGGTGCTCGAACTCGGCATGAACCATCCGGGCGAGATCGCGCAACTGGCCGCGATTGCCCAGCCGACGGTCGGCCTGGTGAACAACGCGCAGCGCGAACATCAGGAATTCATGGAAAGCGTGGAAGCGGTTGCGAAGGAAAACGGCGCGGTGCTGCGCGCGCTGCCGGCAAACGGCGTTGCAGTCTTCCCGGCCGACGATGCGTACACGCCGCTGTGGCGCGATTTCGCGGCTGGCCGCAAGGTGATGACCTTCGGTTTTTCCGATGATGCCGATGTGCGCGGCACTTGGCAGGCGAACGATTTCGGCAGCGACCTGACGATTAATGCAGACGGTAATGCTTTCCAGGTGAAGCTGGCCGCAGCCGGTGTGCACAACGTGCGCAATGCGCTCGCCGCCGCTGCCTGTACGCTGGCGATCGGCGTGCCGCAGGACGCGGTGAAACGCGGCCTCGAATCCTTCGCGCCGGTCAACGGCCGCTTGCAGCGCAAGACTGCGCGCTGCGGTGCGCTGGTGATCGACGACACCTATAACGCCAATCCCGATTCGGTGCGCGCGGCCATTGACGTGCTCGCCGCTGCTGCCGCGCCGCGCATCCTGGTGCTGGGCGACATGGGTGAAGTCGGCAACGAAGGCCCGAAATTCCATGAGGAGGTCGGTGCTTATGCCAAGGTGCGCGGCATCGAGCAATTGTTCGCTCTCGGCGGGTTGGCGCAACATGCGGCATCCGCCTTCGGCACGAGCGCCAAACATTTCGCCGCCATCGAGGAATTGAAAAACGAAATCTTGATGGTCGCCTCGCCAGGCGCAACCATTCTGGTAAAAGGCTCGCGCTTCATGAAGATGGAGCGCGTAGTGCAATACCTCGTCAATCAAGATTCATCTGTACAGGAAACACACTGACATGCTGCTCTGGCTGGCACAATATTTTCAACAAGATCTCGGGCCACTGCGGATCTTCAATTTCATTACCTTCCGCGCGGTGTTTGCGACACTGACGGCGCTGGCGATCGGCCTGCTGGCCGGCCCGGCGGTAATCCGCATGCTTACCCGCATGAAGGTGGGTCAGGCGGTGCGCACCGACGGTCCGCAGACGCACCTGATCAAGACCGGCACGCCGACCATGGGCGGCGCGCTGATCCTGCTTTCGATCGGCATTTCGACCCTGCTGTGGGCGGACTGGGGCAACCGCTTCATCTGGATCGTGCTGCTGGTGACGCTGGGCTACGGCGCCATCGGCTGGGTCGACGACTACCGCAAGGTGGTCTACAAGGATCCCGAAGGCATGCGCTCGAAGGAGAAGTATTTCTGGCAGTCGCTCATCGGCATCATCGCCGCTGTGTATCTGGCGTTCTCGGTTTCGGCACCGACCAATACCAAGGTGTTGCAGCTATTCCTCGCCTGGGTGCAGTCCGGCTTCAATCTCGACCTGCCGCCTAAAGCCGACTTGATCGTACCGTTCTTCAAGACCATCAGCTATCCGCTCGGCGTCTGGGGCTTCATGGCGCTGACCTACTTCGTGATCGTCGGCTCCAGCAATGCGGTGAATCTGACCGACGGCCTGGACGGTCTGGCGATCATGCCGACGGTGATGGTCGGCTCCGCGCTCGGATTGATCGCCTACCTGACCGGCAGCGCCGTGTACGCAAAATACCTGTTCATCCCGCATATTCCCGGCGCAGCCGAACTGCTGATTTTCTGCGGCGCGCTGGCTGGCGCGGGGCTTGCATTCCTCTGGTACAACGCGCATCCGGCGCAGGTGTTCATGGGCGATGTCGGTGCGCTGGCATTGGGTGGGGCACTCGGCACCATTGCGATCATCGTGCGCCAGGAAATCGTGCTGTTCGTCATGGGCGGCATCTTCGTGGTGGAGACTTTGTCGGTGATGCTGCAGGTCGGTTACTTCAAGTACACCAAGAAGCGCTACCGTGTCGGCCGCCGCATCCTGTTGATGGCGCCGCTGCATCATCATTTTGAACAGAAAG
>DASVLY010000518.1:0-11818 GCA_036384635.1 Noviherbaspirillum sp.
CCCGACGTGCAAATCGACACCGTTCAAAAGCTGCCCAACTATGTCGGCATATCGGAAAAGACTGCCGGCGCTACCGGCATCTCGATGAACATCGTTGTCATCCCACCGTCCGCAAAGGCGCAGCCCCACTATCACGAAGGCTTCGAAACAGCCATCTATTTACTGAAGGGCGAGGTCCAAACGTTCTATGGGGAAGGTCTTGCCAAATCCGTCGTCAACAAGCAAGGCGACTTCATTTTCATTCCCGCCGGCGTACCTCATCAGCCTGTGAACTTGAGCAGCGAAACGGAAGCTATCGCACTGGTTTCCCGCAATGATCCTAATGAACAGGAGAGCGTCAAGGTTTATCATCCCGAGATCGCCAAATGCTGAGACAATTCCCTGGTCCATGGAAGGTTCTCGATGCAACATAGTGAAATCCGGGGCTCGGGCAGATCCCGCGTCCGGGCTGCCTGATGAAAAAGGGAGCGTTTATTAGCACTCCCCTCCCCTGGCCAAACCACTTCACATCCTCGCACACATCAGCCTGAACCCGCCGCCCTTGCGCAGCCCGTCCTTTCGCCGCGCCAGATAGCGCGCATTCAATTCAGTATCGTCGACATCCTTCAGGATGGTTTTCTTCCAATTCTGCATATAAAGGCTCACGCAAGGTGAGGGTCAATCGCTTTTTTCGTGAGAATTACCGGCTTGGGATAGCGGATTGATTGGCCATTCCGGCTGCATACACGCGCCGGATATAATCGCGCACCGGCGCATCCAGCGGCGACCCCGCCTGCATGAAAGGATCGCTCCTGGCCGCATTCAGCAGCTTTTCACGGATCACGGGATTGTTGCCGCAAACCCGGTCGAACAATTCGCTCCACTTGCGGGCAAGCGCCTGCGCTTCCTCGCACTCCACCGGCAGGTCTTGCCGCATCAGCCGTCCGACTTCCTCTCCCAGTTGCTCCCATTCCCGCTCCGGCACTGGTATCAGGGATTTTATTTCCTCCTTGCCGAGATACTTATGAAGCACGGCCATGCGCAATTCAATGGCCTTGCCGATGTACTCAATAACGGGTGTGCCTGGTCCGCTCAAGCCATGCACACCGGGTTCTTTGCGCCGCATCTCCACCCATCGCATCAGAAGATCGAAGTCCCCTTCCATCCAGCGCATCGACAATGCCATCCAGCGGCGCGCGAGCGGTTGCGCTTCCGGCGCGTCCGGCATGATTCCGCTCTCCATGGCATGGCGCACGTCCTCGATCAACGGCAGCCATTCGGCCTCGGTCTGCTTCCAGTTTTCGAAAATTTTTTTCAGTTCATCGGCGGTGAAGTACTTGCCGTAAGTGGCCATCTGCTGCAGCGTGGTGAGCCAATCGCTCATGTCGGGCTGGCTTCCTGCGGAGAGCCGTTCCTGCAGCAGGGATAAACGGCCGCGCAACTCGGTGGCCCGTGCAATCTCCCGATCCAGCGCGTGAATTTGCCGCGAGATGATCATCGGCAGGGGCGCGCCTTCCTCAGTCAGCATGCTGCCGATGTCGCTCAAGGGCAGGCCAAGGTGGCGTAACGCCTGGATGCTGTGCAGTCGTGCGATATCGGTTTGGTTGTATAGGCGGTAGCCGGCATCGGAACGCGCCGATGGGGTAAGCAATCCGATGGCGTCGTAGTGGTGGAGTGTGCGGACCGTTAGTCCGGTGCGTTTGGCGAGTTCTCCTACTTTTAATAACACGATGGTCTTTCTTGTTGTGCTGGAGTTGGGGGGAAGTATAGAGTCTGACGTAGCGTGAGGGTTAACGAAGCCGGGATGGTCTTTGCTTGGCTACGAGGTGTTTGTGTGTGAAGAGAATACATGGATACATATCTCCGCCCCGTATCCACTTTACTGATGTTCGATAGGAAAATTCATCGCGCCCTCAAGGATTCGGGGAAAATGCAGTCCGCCGGTTTTCATCTGTAAAGTAAAGCTACCGGTCGCATTTACTGTAACAGGCCTGTTTATTGCCCACAGTAAATTTTTCCTCTACACTGACCGCTAGTGACCGTATTGTCAGTACTGTCCGTTTAATTATTCAGTTGTGCGTCTTAAAAGAAAGGTGCGATTGCAATGCTAATTGAGAGTCTCAAGAAACTGCAGCAGGGCACTGTTATTCCAAAACCAGAGGCAATCGCTGATTTCAAAATTAAAGGTTGGGGCCGACGACGAAGTGAGCCAGCATTAATCTACTGGATTCCGAACCACAAGACTCCAAGCAAACCTTTAGCGAAGGGAGTGACGATCAGCGAGTTTGAACGTGCATACGCAGAGATAACAACTAATGGGCAGCTCACACGAACTTGGTTTAACTCTAGTCTTGCGTCCTGTTCACGAGAAGGAGGATGCAATTTCACCACGATCGGCGGCATTTTTGAGCTACTCGAATTGGCACGTTATGCAGGTCGGGGCACATATGTTCGTCACAAAAAAACACCGCTATGAAACACGACTTCGAATTCCTGACTGATCTTGTATCCGATTTCTTCTCTCGAAGATCCGTCCGAGATACGCTCTCCACCATCTCCGATTTCGAAATTTCTGGTTGGGAAAAGTGGATTCAAATCGAATTTGCGAGGTTCTGTAAGGATCACGAGAAAATTTCAGAGTGGGGGAGAGAACTCCGCTATGAACTTGACAAAAGAATATCAAACGGAAAGTCCATGTGCTCAATCGATTTTCTGATACGGCAGAAACATAAGCAATCCCCTTTGGGCATCGAGATAAAACAGCATTCGTCACCGAATAACTGCATCAAGGCAATGCTCCAAGATATTGCGAAGGTTAACAGGATCAAGTATTCGCAAGACGATTTGAGAAGCATCTGGTGTATTGGGGTTCACTCCGCTGAATCTCCCGCAGAGGTGAATAGACTTGTTGCCTATCACGCAGATAGCATGAACATTGACATTGATCCCAACCTCGTCTTTTCGACAAAAATCGGGCAGACGAGTTTTTCTGTGACGGTACTCTGATATGGCAGCAAGTGTAGCGCTCCGCGCACCGTGAAATGAATGTTCAAAGATTGCGCACGGCATTCAAAAATCAGAATGGTGCGCGGAGCGCACCATTGCTGTGCATATTGGACAGTGCTGCCCGTTTAATTAATCCGTTAGCCCTTTCCAATTGCTGCCAGTAATCCGAGTCCCTTCACTTTCACCCAATACGCAGCTGACATTCACGCCATGACGACTACCAAGAGCGACGTCACAAAATCCTTATGGGAAATCATCGATACCTTCTTGATCCTTGGTGCAATTGCTGTGACTCTCGCACTTTGCTTTGCGTATTACTACATTGAAGCAACAAGCACTGCTACCGTTCAGGCAAGAATTGAAGAAACCAAAGGTGATCATCGGCAAAGTGACACTTCGGGAAACACGGGAAATATCAGGACAGTGGACGATGCCACTCAGCCCCCGAACCGCGAAAAGATTTTCAAGGAACTTTCTCTTGCAGTCATTGGGAACTCGATACCCGTATTTCTCCTCTTCTTCTTGTCCGCATTGCTCTTCCGACGACTTAACAAGGTCCGTAAACAAGATGATCAGCATTCGCTAGCAGCAAGTCTAGCGACGAAGGTAGTGGCCGCTCTTGCCAAACCATCGGCTGATCAGTTATTCAAACGAAAAACGGATGAGGTTGAGCTACTTGATGCAGCTCAAATCGATGCTCTATTGGTTCAAGAAACGGGAAGCCTAATAGCTGAAAAAGGTCGCTCCGAAATTATTCGCCTCCTCGAACGTGGCGCCGATGTTTCAATTGTCGTAACAGCACCAACCAATTCAGATGCAAACTTTATGGCATTTAGAAATGCCACGCTTATCCTTCCAAATGCGCTGATCGCTAGAGCAAGTCGATTTCAAGACCACCTACTGGAGTTTCAAAAAGCAATTCGCTCCGACTCAGGGAAACTTACCGTTCGCTACATCCCATATCCAATTGGTTCAACCCTAACACTTGTTGATGCATCGTCCCCTGATCTCCGTAAGCGACGAGCGGTCATGCGAATTTCTGGATTTAAGGTGCCGTTTGAAAACAAACTCGACATCGCATTTAGTGGGGAGACATCTCCAGAAACGTTCTCACAGGTTTATGCTGAGGCCCGCCAAATATTTGTGCATGCTTCAAAGTGCATACTGATTCATGGCCCATCAAAAATTGGTAAAACGGCATTCCTACGTAAGCTTTGCGAGGATATCCAGGCCCCAAAAATTTATTCCATCCTATCCGAGGCAATTTGGGACCCGAATAATTCGACCCAGCGCCTCGGATTCCAAGTTAGGACATCACTCAATACAGCGAATCCAATTCAGTTCGCTAGCCGCTGCTTAGATGGAAGCTACGACTGCACAGTGGAGGTCTGGGATACGTTAGCTGATGAACTCAGGCAATACGCCAAGAAAGGGTACATTATCGTTCTCGACGAGATTGGCCCATTGCAGCTGAAGAGTAAGAAATTCCATGATTCAGTGGATCAGCTCTTTCAGAATCCTTCCATTCATCTATTTGCAAGTCTTGCGCTTCCGAGCGTTCTCGGAAATGCCATACACCAGAAATATTGGAATCATGTCCGAACAACCCGGTATGCCATTCAATCCGAGACGGATGTAACTCAATTGCATCCAATCATCGAGGCTGAATTGACCGCATCTATTCACACCTGTGCTATAGCCGTATAAGGGTTCCATAGGGGCATGAGGAGCGAATCGTGAATTACAAAGATTTCATCGGCGCAAAGGCCACCTTCTCATCTCATACTTGGGGTGAACTCACGGTTGAGTCGCAGTCCTTCACCGCCGCTGTCGACGGTGATTTGGTCGTATCTATTGGCCATCCAGAAAGGGTAGACGCACCTCTGGTTCGCATTCATTCCGAATGCGTTTTTGCAGAAGCATTTGATAGCGCACTGTGCGACTGTAGCGACCAATTACATATGGCACTTTCCATTATCAAGAAAGAGGGGCACGGACTACTCTTCTATTTACGTTTGGATGGAAGAGGCGTTGGCCTTTCTGCGAAGGTGAGAGCCACCGCCCTTGAAGTCGAAGGAATGGATACATACGAATCGCGTATTCACTTGAATCTTTCCCCGGAGGCCAGGAGCTTTGAAGTCATCGGCAACTACCTATCTGAGCATGGTTTCAAACGAGTTCGATTACTTACCAATAATCCACTGAAGGTAGAGGGCCTACGTCATTCCGGGATCGTTGTTGACACCCTTCCTCTAGTTGTACCGAGTGATAACCCTCACGTACATCGCCTTTATGAAACTAAGGCCCGCCGCTTCGGGCATGAAATTCCCTCTTCTTCTACACATGAACAGTCTTGATCATGACCACAACTGTTGTAGCCAAGTTCGAAGGAATCGACGAATGCGGCAAAACCACCCTGATCAAAGCGGTGAGCGATTGGTACTCACTCCGTGCTCGCGTCAGCGTCGTTAAGGAATTTGGGAGCGAACAAAGTAATAGGGGACAGACCACGTTTTCCCACAGCCTTCAACGAGTAGCCCGAATGAAACGCAGTGAAATCCAAGCGCCAGTCAGCCCCGCGCATGAAATCCCTGATTCCGGCAAATTGCCTGCATCCGTGCTACTCGCTGCATGGTTTCCTTGCACGGCCCACTTGAAAAGTCCGAATGGCAGACCAGTGTGTTCGAAATTTAAAGGCCCAACGTGAGTTCCAAGCCCGACATTAACGCCCTCATGCCGCACCTCGTGTTCGTCTTCGGCACACTGAAGGAAGGCTTCCCGAACTTTGGAAGCAATGCCGGTATTCGTCTTCCGGGTGAGTTCGTCACCGAGCAGCCTCTGCCGCTGTACCTGGTTGGCGAGCGCCATTCGCCGTGGCTCATCAATGCGCCAGGACAGGGTTATCAAGTCGCCGGTCAGGTCTTTCATGTCGATCAGGCCGCCCTCGAACAAATGGATGCGCTGGAGCGCATCGGCGAACCCGATGGATACAGGCGCTTGTCCGTCGCAGTGGTGGCCCGAGGCGCTTCCTTTTCGCAACGCATCGTCGCCTATGCATATATGAAGGCTCCCGAGCAGTTCAGCCTTTCGAGTGCCCGCCTTGGGCCTCTTGCCGAGTACACGCTTGAGCACGCAGCCCTCTATCGACGCCGGGCTCGCTAACCCCTCTCCGTGATTCCTGCACTGCCCCTAACGGAAAAACGACAGCCGCGTTGCCAGCGTATAACCGGCTTCGGTCGCCATCAGCCCCACCAGCACTAATAGACACATCGGCGGCACCAGAATCGCATACACCAGTGACAGCCGCTCCCATGCCATGTGCATGAAGACGGCGACGATCAATCCGGCTTTCAACAGCATGAAGGCGATGATCAGCCCCCAGCGCAAAAAGCCCTGGAAGTGGAAGTAATCGACCAGGTAGGACATGGTGCTAAGAACAAACAGCAGTCCCCATATTTTCAGGTAGAGGCTGATCGGATGCTGCTGGCCGGTTGATGTGGACATGTCAGACCTCACCACAGGTAGAACAATGCGAAGATGAACACCCACACCAGATCGACGAAGTGCCAGTACAGCCCGGCGATTTCGACGATCTGGTAGTTGCCGCTTTTTTCATAGTAGCCACGCAGCACGCGATAGGCAACGGTGAACAGGTAGATCACGCCGGCCGTGACATGCAGGCCGTGAAAGCCGGTAATCATGAAAAAGCTCGATCCGAACTGCGCCGCGCCCATCGGATTTCCCCATGGCCGCACGCCCTCTTCGAAGATCAGCTTGGACCATTCGAACGCTTGCATGAAAACGAAGGTTTCGCCCAGCGTGGCGGTGACGATCATCAGCGTGGCGGCATTCACGCGGTCGCGCCGGTAGGCGCAATTGACGGCCATGGCCATGGTGCCGCTGCTGGTGATCAGGACGAATGTCATGATCGCGATCAGCAGCAAGGGCACGTCGGCGCCGCCGACATGCAATGCAAACACTTCGCTGGGGTTGGGCCAGGGCACGGGGGTGGAGATGCGCACCGTCATGTAGCTGGTGAGGAAGCAACTGAATACGAAGGTGTCGGACAGCAGGAAGATCCACATCATCGCCTTGCCCCAGGACACCTGGAATGCCTGGCGGTCCGATCCCCAGTCCGCGATCAGCCCGCGCCAGCCGTCGATGGCAGACGGCGACGGTGAAGGAGCAATCTGTGCGCTCATACCAGGCTCCTTAGTTTCCGCCGCAGATGAAGCGCACCGCTTCCGGCGTGAGCCAGCCAAGCACTGCGTACAGCGCGATCCACACGGCCAGCAGAAAATGCCAGTAACGCGCGCACAGCGTGATACGCCAGGCCGCACGCGCCGGATCGATCGCTGCTGCTTCAATGCGCTGCATGCCGCGCACGGTGATGCCCCATCCGATCAGACCGCCCGCCACATGCAGGCCGTGCATTGCCGTCAGCAGGTAGAAAAAGCTGCCGGCCGGGTTGCCGATGGCGGTGATCTGCGCCGCGTGCAATGCCTGCCATGCCCAGAGCTGCACGGCAAGAAAAGCCAATGCGCAGGCGCCGCCTGCCAGCAACAGCATGCGCGCCCGATGCAGCCAGACCGCATGCGCCGCGCCGGCGGCGCGTTGCAGCAGTACGCTGCCGGCGATCAGAAGCGCCGTGCTCAACCAGAGTTGAGGCGGCAGCGCAATCGGCGACCAGTCGCTGCTGTCCATGCGCATCGCGTAGGCAGCGATGAACAACGAAAACAGTGTTGTCGCCACTCCCATGAACAGCCACAGCCCGACGCCCGCAACGGCCCCGCGCGTACCGCGCGGCCAGCCCGCAGTGCGCGGCGCTTGCGGTTCATCGCGCCCGTCGGGCGTGGTGAGTTTGAAGATTGCGGTCGCATTCATGCCACTGCCTCCTTTCCGCTATACGGTTCAGGTTCCGCACCGCCGGTTCCGGGGGGCGCATTCTGCGGAATGAAATCCTGCGCCGCGCCCGGCATGCTATAGGCGTAAGCCCAGCGATACGCCACCGGCAGGTGCGGCCCCCAGTTGCCGTGAACGGGCGGCGTCTGCGGCGTCTGCCATTCCAGCGAAGCCGCGCGCCATGGGTTGCTGTCTGCCTGCTTGCCGCGGAACGCGCTCCATATCAGGTTGGCGACGAAGATCAGTTGCGAGGAAGCGACGATGAGCGCGATGATGCTGATGACAGTATTCAACGCATGCGCCGACGGCGGAATGAAATCGTAGTGCTCGAAGGTGTAATAGCGGCGCGGCATGCCGAGCAGGCCGAGATAATGCATCGGGAAGAAGATCGCATAAGTACCGAGGAAAGTGATCCAGAAATGCAGCTTGCCGAGCGTGTCGTTGAGCATGCGGCCGGTGACCTTCGGATACCAGTGATAAATACCGCCGAACACCACCAGGATGGGCGCCACCCCCATGACCATGTGGAAGTGCGCGACCACGAAATAAGTATTGGACAGCGGGATGTCGACGCTCACGTTGCCGAGGAACAGGCCGGTCAGCCCGCCGATGAGGAAGGTGCAGATAAAGGCCAGCGCAAACAGCATCGGCACCGACAGGTGGATGTCGCCGCGCCAGAGCGTGAGCAGCCAGTTGTAGACCTTGATGGCGGTGGGTACCGCGATCACGAGTGTAGTGGTGGCGAAGAAGAAACCGAAATACGGATTCATGCCGGATACGAACATATGGTGCGCCCATACCACCACCGACAATATGCCGATGGCGAGAATCGCCCATACCATCGTCCGATAGCCGAAGATGCTCTTGCGCGCATGCACGCTGATCAGGTCCGACACGATGCCGAATGCCGGCAGCGCAACGATGTACACCTCCGGATGGCCGAAGAACCAGAACAGATGCTGAAACAGGAGCGGACTGCCGCCTTTGTAATTGGTCATTTGCCCCATCGACACGAGCGACGGCATGAAGAAGCTGGTGCCGAGCGTTTTGTCGAGCAGCATCATCACGCCGGAAACGAACAGCGCGGGAAAAGCCAGCAGCGCGAGAATGGTCGCAACGAAGATGCCCCACACCGTCAACGGCATGCGCAGCAGGGTCATGCCTTCGGTACGCGCCTGCAGCACCGTGGTCACGTAATTCAGGCCGCCCATGGTCGCGGCGACGATGAAAATCACCAGAGATACCAGCATCAGGATGATGCCCCAGTCGTAGCCCGGCGTGCCGGCGAGGATGGCCTGCGGCGGGTACAGCGTCCAACCCGCGCCGGTGGGACCGCCCGGCACGAAGAAGCTCGCCATCAGCACCAGCACCGACAGCAGATAGACCCAGAAGCTCAACATGTTCAGGTAAGGGAACACCATGTCGCGCGCGCCCACCATCAGCGGAATCAGGTAGTTGCCGAAGCCGCCGAGAAAGAGCGCGGTGAGCAGGTAGATCACCATGATCATGCCGTGCATGGTCATGTACTGGTAGTAATGCTGGGCATCGATGAAGGGAAAGCGTCCGGGGAAGCCGAGCTGCAGCCGCATCAGGGTGGACAGGACCACGCCTACCAATCCCACCGCAATCGCGACGCCGGCATACTGGACGGCGATCACCTTGTGATCCTGGCTCCATACATACCTGGTCCAGAAGCTCTGCGGCGCGCGATGTGCATCATGTTCCGCATGCGCGGGAAAAGTCTCCATCGTTACCGTCCCTTCCGCACGGCTGTTGCCGTATTGCCCAGCGATTCGATATACGCCACCAGCGCGGCGAGTTCGTCTTCGCTCACTTCGAAATTGGGCATGATCGGAGCGAAGCCTTGCACCACCTGCGCGTTCGGTTCGAGAATCGACCGCTTCAGATAAGCTTCATCAACCACCACCGTCGAACCGTCGTCCAGGGTTTCTTTCTTGCCGGCCAGTCCCTTCCAGATCGGCCCCACGCTCCTGCTGCCGTCGACCGTGTGGCAGGCTGTGCAGCCTTTCGATTGCGCCAGCGCCTTGCCCTGCGCCGCCAGCGTTCCCGCAGGCGGACCGGCGGCGCTGGCCGCGGCCATTGCCACGGCAAACGTCGGCTGTGCTTTCAGCCATGCCTGAAAGCGCGGTTCGTCCTCCACCACCACGAAGCCGCGCATATTCGGATGACCGACGCCGCACAATTGCGCGCACATGATTTCATAGCGGCCGGCCCTGGTCGGCGTGAACCAGAAATGGGTCTCCATGCCGGGCACGATGTTCATGCGCGCGCGAAATGGCGGAACATAAAAATCGTGCAGCACATCATGCGAACGCAGCCATACTCTCACCGGCTTGTTGAGAGGCAAATGCACCTCGTTGCTGTTGACGAGCACGTTGTTGCGGCTGGCCGGATCGTCGGGGTCGAGACCGAATGGATTGTCGCTTGTGACAAAACGGGCGTCGCTCCTGCCCAGTTTGCCGTCGGCGCCGGGAAAGCGGAAACGCCATTGCCACTGCTGTCCGATGGCTTCCATCTCGATCGCATCGCGCGGAACCCTGATGTATTCCGCATAGACAAACAAACCCGGCATGAGCAGCAGCACGATGCCGACCGTCGAACCGATGATCAGCCATTTCTCCAGTTTTTTGTTATCCGGCTCATAGGCGGCACGACGGCCTTCGCGATGGCGAAAGCGCAGCAGCATATAGACGACGAGAAGGTTGATGACGATAAAGAAAATGCCGGTGACCGCAAGCGTAATGGTCAGCGTTTCGTCCATTTTTCCCCAGTTCGATGCCAGCGGTGTGGCTCCCCATGGGGCCAGGAAATGGAACAGCACCGAACCGGCGACAATCACGAGCAACGCGATGGACATGGCCATGACATTCTCCTTGTTCATCGGCCGCAATCGTTCCCCGGTGCTATTGCATGCGGCACATATCGACTAAACATGACGCTTGTGCCGAGCTGCAATGCCGGCATGACGGATGCATCAAACTTAGTATATGCGGCTTTGTCAGGTTTTCAATGTGGAGGGCCGGCCTCTGCAGGAAGCACGCTTGGCCAAACCTCCACCGGCTGGTTCTTCGGATTCAAGCTGCATGTGGCCATCCATCATGCCGGCGAACTGCTCGCCCTTAAACTGACGCCCGGCAATGTCGACGACGCAAGCCGTTGCGCCAGTTGTGCGCCGGCTTGTTAATGAGTTGAAAAAACCTCTGCCCAGATCAAGCATAGGCGGCATCGCTCCATCGCCGACTTCATGCTCGATCTGAGACCCTGAACAGGTTCTGATGATCGGCATCATTGCCTGTTTCCTTTCGCCAAACAAATCACACCTGCCTGTCTCTGTTACCCGCGCTTTAGAACCTGTTCAGGGTCTTGCAGATAGGCAGCGCATTCCACTTATCAAGAATTGAGATTATTCAAGTTTCCGTACTGAACCATAGATGTTTCCTCCACTCAAAGATTTTTTGGAGAAACATCTCATGGCATTTTTACCTCATTTCACACTCGGCAATCTTCGCCGTCTCGCAGCGGTTTGTGCAACCGTCCTTCTTGCTTCGTGCGGCGGCAGCGGCGAAAGCCCATCCACCGATACGACAGCGCAAAACAATCAGACAAGTTTTCTCTTGGCGAAAAAGACAAAATACTCTCCCCCTGCGCCAACCTCATCTGCATCACCGACTCCAACCTCAAGCAGCACCGTTGTGCCGGCGGAATTTTTCGGCATGCATCTGGCTGCGCAAACCTATGACGGCTGGCCTTCGGTCAACTTCGCCACGCAACGTATCTGGGACTCCTGGCCGGGTGTGGCGTGGAGCGATCTCAATCCTTCTCAAGGCACTTATACGTGGGCCAATCTCGATGCCTTGGTGAACGACTCGCTTAGCCACGGTGTCGAACTGGTATATACGTTCGGTTACGT
>DASVLY010000519.1:0-5691 GCA_036384635.1 Noviherbaspirillum sp.
CCTTGCCGGTCAGCCATGACAAGGTTGACGTTCTTGCAGACGGGACAATCCATGAACATGCCTCCAGTTTTAAAAGACGACTGATTCTTTTTGAAAGAGGTAATCAGCGGTTGTTCCTGTGACTTTCACGTCAAATGCCCCTGAGCCCGAGATGGAATCCGATGATTCTGGCCTCTGCCGTCATGGGTGGTTTCTCGCCGTAAAACGACAGCCGCTTACGCCACCCCCTTCAGCTTCCACTCCGCCAACCCTTGTGCCACCAGCCGTATCGTTTCTTCCATTTGCGCGCAAAAGCCCACCGCCTGTTCCTCGGTCTCGCTGCCCTGGACAATCGCGCGCTCCAGTTCGCGTGCGGCGCCAGCCAATTGCACCGCACCGGCATTCGAGGCCATGCCGCGCACGCTGTGCGCGGCATTCTTCATCGCCGCACGGTTATGGCTCTTTAGTGCCATGCGGTAGCAGTCGAGCGTTTCCTGCAGGCTGGGCAGCATCATTTCAAGTACGCGGCGATACAGGACGAGGTCGTCGTCGAGCCGCTTCAGCGTGTCGGCAGTCTCGAAACCGGGGATGATGATGGGCGGATTCTCGTGCGGCGCAGGCTGCGCAGTTTTATTTGCAACAGGTGCGGAGGCAGGCGTCGCGCTTTGCGGCAGCCAGCGCGCCAGCATCTGGTAGAACTGCTGGGGATCGATCGGTTTGGCGATATGGTCCTGCATGCCGCTCTTCAGGCATTCGTCGCGCTCTTCGGCGCTCGCGTGTGAGGTCATCGCGACGATCGGCAATTGCGCGAATTGCGGCTCGGCGCGGATGCGGCGGGTGGCTGCATGGCCGCTCATTTCCGGCATCTGGATATCCATCAGCACCAGGTCGTATGCGCCGGGGCCGGCGGCGAGCAGCCGCTCCACCGCGATGCGGCCGTTGCCGGCGATGTCTGCTTGCAGGCCGGCGGCGGCCAGCATTTCGTGCGCGATCTGCTGGTTGACTTCGTTGTCTTCAGCCACTAATACCTTGCGGCCGTCAAAGCGCAGCATCTGATGCGGTGTTGCCGCAGCGGACGCAAGCGCGTTGACCAGCGCATTGTGCAGCATCGATTGGTCCGGCGCTTTTTCGTGTTCGCGCAATTCGGCATTGGTGCGCGACAGTTCGGCGGTGCGCTCGGCCACATGCTGCTCCAGCACCCGTTCCGAACGCATCAGGTTCTCTACCAGTTGCTGCTGCGCGGCGTCTTTTTCGAGCCGGATCTGGTTGAAGCGATCGGCCAGCGCCAGCGAGAACAGCAGCATCTCCAGCGCCGTGCCGAGCTGCAGGCCGCTGGTGGTGAAGAAATCGGTGGGCGCGATGCCGAAGCTGCGCAGCGCGGTGAGCAGCGCGGTCAGCATCAGGCAACCGAACGCCAGCAGGAACACGCGCGCACTGCGCTGCCCGCGGCGCAGGCAGACGATGGCGACGATCGCCGAAAGCAGCATGTTCAACGCATCGATCGCGATGCCGATGCGCACCATCGCGCCGAACGGCAGCAGCGCGAACGCTACCATCTGCAGCACGTTGACGGCCATGAAGCCGCGCATGGCGCGATCGAGCGCCGGGACAACGGTGCGCGTGGCCATCAGGCGGCGCTGGAACAGCAGCAGCGCCAGGCCGTTGGACGCGAAGCCGATCATGCTGGAGACGTTGGCCCATGCGGGCGACTCCGGCCACAGGAACTGGAAACCGATGCCGCTGTACGACAGCAGGCTCAACGTGCCGGTGGCGGTGTGCATCACGTAATAGAGGTAGGTGCGGTCGCGCAGAGATATGAACAGCAGCAGGTTGTACAGGCCGAGTGAGGCCATCATGCCGAAGAACAGCGCCTGGCCGATGTATTGCTTCAGGCTTTCGGCGTTGAATGTCTGCGGCTCCCACAGCGTGGCCGGGATGTCGAGCGAACTGTCGGACACCACGCGCAGGTAATAGGTTGCCTGGGCGCCGGCTTCGATCCGTAGCGGAAAAACGAAGTAGCGGTGCGGCAGCGGACGCTGCGCAAATGGTTTGGAATCGCCGGTGACGAATTTCTGGAAACCTTGCGCGGTCGGCGTATAGAACTCCACGAGGTCGAGCTGCGGAAAAGCAACTTCGAGCAGGCGTTCGATGTCCTTGCTGCCCGTATTGTGCAAGGTCACGCGCAGCCACACCGCGGAGGAACTCATGCCGAAGTTGACCGAATCTGTCTGTTTGCCTTGGATGGTGGGATTGGCAGCAACGAAACGGGCTGCGGTTTGCGGACCGACAACGTCGGCGATGGTCGCCTCGCGCGGCATATTCTGCAGTACTTCCCACCAGGGAGTGAGATTGATGCGCGTGCCTGCCGCTTCGTTCAGTTCCAGCGTTGCCGCATGCGCGAACGCACAGCGCCACAGCCACAAAAGCGCGAGCAGGCAAAAGCGGAGGGGAGGGGCGAATGCAGCCATCAGGAGCACCTGGATCAAAAAGTTTCAACATGGAAACATTCCCTATCGTAGCAGATAAGGTTGCAGGTTCATTGCTGAGGCAGCGAAAGAGTTGCATATATGAAAAATTTCGCGATGTTGTAAAAAGTAAAATTTATCGCAAGGAAAGAAAAATAAGCTTGCTTTATCTCAAACAAAATATTTTCATGGGCAAGGATGCCGAGGACGATATCTTTCCGCGTCTGATCGCATTCCTGCGGGAGCATGCGGACTGAGCTGCCGCCTGCTGTGCCTGCGCCACCGTTCTTCGAAATGCAGCGTATCTTCTTCCGAGTACGGTTGCACTCCCATCAGGATGCTGCCTTCCTTCAAGACGTTTTCGTAGCGTTTGACCCGCTCTGCCGGGATGCCCCAGCCGGTCAGCACATCCGGCGCGCCGCCGCTGGCTCCGCTTGCGGCAGCGGCAGCCAGCGGCCCGGCAAACACCAGTCCCAGGGCAGGCAATGCCATGACGGCGCCGGCGGCAGTCAGTGCGGCCAGCGCCGATCCGAGCATACCGCCGTGGCCGGCGTCTTCGGGTGTGGAGACATACTCTTGCCAGGTTTCGCCGGACATCGCCAGATTCAGGTCGCCAATGTCATAGCCGCGGTCGGAAACTGCCTGGAGCGCGAGCTCTGCACTGTCGCAGTCATGGAACAGGCCGATGACCATGTCGGAACGGCGTTTTGAGGATGTGTCCATTCATTCCTTACGTCGCAGCCGCGAAGCTCCTTTCCTCGGTCAGGAATGCATGCAGCGTGTCGGCTGGCACCGCCGAGCTGTAGTAATTGCCCTGCACTTCATTGCAGCCGAACAGGCGCAGGCGCTCCAGTTGCGTTTTCGATTCGACGCCCTCTGCGAGCACGCGCAGGTTCAGGCTGTGCGCGAGGTTGATGATTGCATGGGTGATCGCTTCGTCGTCCGGGTCGTGCAGTATGTCGGTAATGAGCGAGCGGTCGATCTTGATCTTGTCGATCGGCAGTTGTCTCAGATAGGAGAGGTTGGAATAGCCGATACCGAAATCGTCGATGCTGATCTTTACACCGACTTCGCGCAGGCGCGCCACCAGTTCGGCCACCAGCGGCGCGCGGAGCATGATCGCGCTTTCCTTGATTTCCAGTGCCAGGCGGCCCGGGCCGAGACGGGTTTCTTCCAGGAGGCCGGTCACGAGGTCGGAAAAGTTCTTTTGCTGGAATTGCAGCGGCGAGACGTTCACCGAAATCGGGATCGCGCGCAATCCTTCGCTCTGCCAGCGGCGGCATTGCATGCATGCTTCGCGCAGCGCCCATTCGCCGATCTTGTTGATCAGGCCGCGTTCTTCGGCGATCGGGATGAATTCGACAGGCGGCAGAAAATCGCGCCCCTTCTGCCGCCAGCGCATCAGTGCTTCGGCGCCGATCACCTTGCCGCTGGCGGCATCGACCTGCGGCTGATACCACAGGCTCAGTTCGCCCGCATCGATCGCATGCCGCAACTGGCGTTCGATGCTGGAACTGCGGATGATCTGGCGATTCAGTTCCGGCGTGAAAAACCGGTAGTTGTTGCGGCCCTGTTCCTTGGCCTGGTACAGCGCCGAATCGGCATGCCGGATCAATTCATGCTCGTCGTGTCCGTCTTCAGGAAAAATGCTGATGCCAATGCTGGTCGTGGTGCGGATCTGCTGATCCTGCAGCAGGAAGGGCGTGGCGATGGCGGCGAGGATCTTTTCCGCCACCGCCGCCGCCTGCTCTGCCTTGGCGATATCGGGCAACACCACCAGGAACTCGTCGCCGCCGATACGCGCTACCGTATCCTCTTCCCGCACGCACTGCTGCAGGCGTTCGGCGACGGCACGCAGCAGGATGTCGCCGATGTGGTGGCCGAGCGAGTCGTTGATGTTCTTGAAGTTGTCCAGATCCATGAACAGCAGTGCAATTTTTCTTTGACTGCGTTGCGCCATGTGCGTGGCTTGCGCCAGCCGGTCGTTGAGCAGGCTGCGGTTGGCCAGGCCGGTGACGTTGTCGTAGTAGGCCAGTGTCTCTACCTGCTGTTCGGTGGCTTTGCGCTGCGTGATGTCGGTGGAAACACCGTCGATGCGCAACGGATGACCCTCTGCATCCATGACAAGGTGGCAGCGGCTGCGCATCCAGCGTATCTGGCCGTCGGAGCGGATGATGCGGTATTCCGCCTCGCATGACGCATGCCTGGAATCGAGCATGGAGCGTATGCGGTCGGTTTTTTCCCTGTCCTGCGGGTGGATCGCCTCGAACCACAGTGCCGGCCGTTCCAGGAAAGCCGACATCGGATAGCCGTAGATGTTCTCCGCCGAGCGGTTGATGTAGTTCAAGCGTGTGAAGTCGGCGGAAAACGACCACACCACGTCCAGGATCGATTCCAGTATGCCGTTCAGCTTTTCCTGGCTTTCCCGCAATGCCGCCTCGGACTGGCGCGATAAGTGGTCGTATTGATGCTGCAGAAACTGTGCTTCCGCGCGTGCCTGCAATGTCTGCAGGCGTATCTCGGTTTCCCTTTTGCGCCACCAGCCCAGGGCGACCGTGCCAAGCAGGATCAGCACGCCGCTGGAAATGCCGGCCACCAGCCATGCCAGATGATGCACGTTGTCGCGGATCGCGTTCTCTTTGATCATGGAGATCAGATACCAGGGCGTGCCGGAGATATTGCGCGCGACGGCGACCAGCCTGCCATCGATGTCTTTCTCCAAAAGAAAACGCGAGCCTGGCTGGCTCGCAGCAGCAAGCAACTGGGAAGGCGTGATCGGCAGAAGACTGTTATAACGAAAGTGCGTAGTCGGCTCGCTGAGCGAGGAGACGAACACCTGCCCGTCGCGCACTTCAGCCATTATCACTTCGCTCGCGGCATCGATCAGCGGCAGCGGTCGCACGAATGGTTCGAGCGGCAGGTTTGCGTCGGCTCTCAAGAGCAGTATGGAGGAAATGTTTTCCTGCGCGGGAGTGGCGGGAGCGGCAACAAGCAGCGGCGTTGCCAGATCGATCACGCGCTCCGCCTCGGTGGCGCCGGGTATCGAGTGGATCGGGGAGACTTGCGTGCCCTTGACCGCAATCGCGCGTCTTACCGTTTGTACGGCAACCGGGTCGAGCGGCTGTGCGCTTTCCCGCGTGGTGATGCGGACATTGCCGTCGGTATCGAGGATCGCCACCTCGATGTAGCTGTAGGCTGCTTTGATCGCATTGAGCTGCTCGCGCACCTGGCGTTTGGTATCGTCATC
>DASVLY010000520.1:0-2465 GCA_036384635.1 Noviherbaspirillum sp.
GCGGCCGTATTGGGAGTCCACGGTGTTGAGTTGATCAAGCCTGTGATGGGGGAATGGCGCCGCTTGCGGCGCCATTTTTTTATCGGCACGGGTAATAAGTGGTATAGGGATTGTCATGCTCCATTTTTCTTGCTGTCAATCTCCCATGAATAAGGTATTGCTAGGCGGCATCTTCTAAAGTACTGTGCAGCGTTCAAAAATTTCTAAAAGCAATAGTGGAGTATTCCTTCCACGGAAGTCTGCAGAATGATGAATAACAAGAAGATCAAAGAGCGCGCCTTCCTCTGGGTGCTGCAAGGCCTATGCGCGCTGCACCGCAAACCCTTCTCGCCGGATCTGGCCCAACAGCAGTTGGCCGCTCCCCATACCGTCGAATCCCTGTCGCGCGCCGCGCAAGCCTATGGCTTTGAAGCCGCCTTGCGAAAGGCCAAATCAGAAAAACTGCACAAAGAATCTTTCCCCCTGATTGCATGGCTCCAATCCACCCCTGCCGAAGCAGCCGCACAGGAAGACATCCTCACCCCCGCCCTCATCCTGCAAGCCGATGCCGCCAACGTCCTGATCGTCGAACCCGACGACCCCACACCGCGCACCATCCCGCTGTCCGAACTCAACACCCGCTACCTCGGCCACATCACCCGCATCGCCCCCAAAGCCGATCCCGCCGCCGACCCGGACAGCGAAGCCCAGGCACGGCAAGCCCGCAAATTCGGCTTTCACTGGTTCATCCCCGAACTGCTCAAACACAAGCGGCTGTGGCAGGAAGTGTTATTGGCCTCGCTGGTGATCCAACTGATCGCCCTGGCCACGCCGCTGTTCACGCAAACCATCATCGACAAGGTAGTCGTACACCGCATCCATAGCACCCTGATCGTCATCGCCATCGGCATGGCGCTGTTCATGCTGTTTTCCGCCGGCCTGTCCTGGCTGCGCCAATACCTGGTTCTGCACACCGGCAACCGCGTCGATGCCGTGCTCGGCGCTTCCGTCTTCGAGCGCCTCTTCAAACTGCCGCCGCTGTATTTCCAGCACCGCCCCACCGGCGTCATCGCCGCCCGCCTGCACGGCATTGAAACCATCCGCGAATTCATCGCCGGTGCCGCCGTCACGCTGGTGCTGGATCTGCCGTTCCTGCTGATCTTCGTCGCCATCATGTTTTATTACAGCGTCACGCTCACGCTGATCGCGCTGGCGGTACTGGGAATTATCGTCGTCATGAGCCTCGTCGTTGCGCCGATGTTCCAGGCCCGCCTGCAAGAGCAATTCCAGTTAGGCGCACGCAACCAGGCCTTCCTGACCGAATACATCGTCGGCATGGAAACGGTGAAATCGCTGCAACTGGAACCGCAACTGAACAGCAAATACAGCGATTACCTCGCCGGCTACCTGTCCGCCGGCTTCGCGACCAAACAACTGGCCAATACCTACAACACGGCCGCCAACCTGCTTGAACAGGTACTGAGCCTCTTGATCCTGTCCATCGGCGCTTATACCGTCATGCACTCCGCTGAATTCACGATCGGCATGCTGGTCGCCTTCCAGATGTTCGCCGGCAAACTGTCGCAACCGATGCTGCGCCTGGTCGGCCTGTGGCAGCAGTTCCAGCAAGCCAGTCTTTCAGTGGCTCGCTTGGGCGACCTGATGAACGCGCCGGTCGAACCCTATTCGGTGATCCCGGCCCGCGACACCCACCGTCGCGGCGAAATCCGCATCGACGAACTCGCATTCCGCTACGACGAACATCTGCCGCTGGTATATGAAAACCTGTCGCTGTCCATCCAGCCCGGCCAGACCATTGCCATCATGGGGCCGTCCGGCTGCGGCAAAAGCACGCTCGCCAAACTGCTGCAAGGCTTTTAACAGCCCCATGCAGGCAGCATCAAAATCGACGGCATCGATTCCGCTACCTGTCGGCCAACGAATTGCGCAGCCACTTCGGCGTCGTGCCGCAGGAAACCACGCTGTTCTCCGGCACCATCTACGACAACCTGCACATGGCCAGCCCGAATGCAACGTTCGAGCACATCATCGCTGCCTGCAAGATGGCGGAAATCCACCACGTCATCGAAGCGCTGCCGCAAGGCTATCAAACCGAAATCGGCGAACGCGGCGCGGGATTGTCCGGCGGCCAGAAGCAACGCATCGCCATTGCCCGTGCGCTGCTCAAACGCCCGGACATCCTGATCTTCGACGAAGCCACCAGCGCCCTCGACGGCCCGACCGCCGAACACTTCGCGCGCACCATCAATGCCTTGAAAGGCAAGGTCACGATGCTGTTCATCACGCACGGCTTGCCGAAGGGATTGCATGTCGATGCGATCTACCGCCTCGGGCCGCAAGGCGCGCAACGTGTCGCGCTGGCGCCGGCAACAGCGAATTCAGGAGCGGCATAACTGCCGGCTTTCAAACAGCGACTAAGCAAGTATGCAAAAGTTTTTTGACGCGGCAATGAGATCGTTCCCTCC
>DASVLY010000521.1:0-7198 GCA_036384635.1 Noviherbaspirillum sp.
CTTGCCGAGCAAGTGGACGTCCGACCCTGGCGCCGGCAGATCGGCCGGCACGCCGCGCGCAGCGAGGTAAGCGCGCAGCTCGTCGACCACGTCCGGCGCGACCGGGACAAAGCGCTTCTTCGTGCCCTTGCCGAGGACGGTCAATTCCCACACCTCCACGGGTTGCCCGCCGGGCACCGGATACGACTGGAACGCCAGGTGCTTCAGCTGCGCGGCGACCGCCTCGGACAGCCGCAGGCCGGTCGCGTAGAACAAGTGCAGCGCACAGCGCAGGCGCAGGTTGGCCGACGTCGGCGGCAGCTGCGCGAGCTGCCCCTCGACGAATGCCCACTGGTCCTGCGTGAAGCTGCGGCCGACGTTGATCACCGCCTCGCTGGCTTTCGGCGTCTCGACGCCGCTCCACGGATTGCCGTGCAGGTAGCGCTGGTCGCTCAGGAAGCCGTACAGGATCTTGAGGGTGACGATCGCCCGGCGCAAGGCCGCCGGCTTCAACGGCCCCTCGAACGGCCGCCACAGCGGGCTCCAGCGCGCATGCGTGCGCGGGCCGCACCAGCGGGCAACCGGCTGCGGATTCGCCAGGAAGGCGCGGTACGCGATGCAGTCTTCCAGCGACATCGACGACAGCGGCTTGTTGCGCTCGATGACCGCCCACAGCAGGAAGCGCTCGGCTTCCTTCAGGTACGCGCGCTGCGTGTTGGACAGGTAATGCAGCCAGTCGAGCGGCCGTTCCGGCGCCTGCGGATCGAGGCCGCGGCGGCGCTTGAGCGCCGCGATCTTTTCGGGCGGCAGACCGCGTTTGGAGCGCACCCAGGCAAGGATCGCCTCGTGATCGTTCGCCGCGCGCATCAGGCACAGATGCTGCGGCAGCCGGTACAGACCGGCGGCGCCGGACAGGTCCGCCGGCACGATGAGCTTTTCGATCGGCACGATGGCCGTCGCGCGCGGGACGACGTCCGCCAGCGCGCCGGCCGGCAACGTCGACCGCGGCCGCGTGGCATGGCCGCCAATCGCCAGGCCGATCGATGGCGCATGCAGGTGCAGCCATTCGACGATGCGCGCCGCCTTACTCTCACCGATGGCGGGAATGCGGCGCCACCAATGCCGGCCGACGCCGTTGATGCGCTCGAGCAGTTGCCGCAGCGTCATGATGCCGGCCGCTTCCAGACGGAGGGCGAGATCCGGATGCAGCCAGGCGCCAACGCCATCGTCCACATGCGGCGGCGCGGCGATCAGGTTTTCGAGCCAGGCCAAGGCCTCGAGCTGCTTGCGGATCAGGCGCGTGCGGCGCGACTGCCGCGCGCTCGGCGTGCCGTACTCGTCCTGGTACAGCGCGAGCTGCTCCTGCTCGGAAAAGCCGTCGAGTTCGCGTTCGGCGATGAAATCGTCCAGCGACGGCGCCGCCATCGCTTTCTCGGGGAGGAGAGAGACGTCGATCTGCACCAGGCGCGCGGTGCCGTGGCGGTCGTGACGCTTGGCGGCTGCGGCGAATTCGTCGCGCAGCCAGGCGATCGTTTTGCGCACGGTGCGAATATCGGTGTGCTCGCCCTCGATGCGCAGGTAGCGGTTCCACATGGCGCGCGTGTCGAGGCCCTGGACCAGCGCGCGGGCGAAGGCGAAGTGGCCATGGCTGAGCTTGCGGATACGCTGCGGCGGGGATAAGGGAGGGAGGAGCGGCGCGTCGCCGGCATCGACATGCTCCATTTCAGCAGCCGTGGCCGCGGAGGTGTCGAGGCCGGCGGCCACTCCGTCGTGGCGCTCGCTCATGACGATTTCTTCACGAAGCGCCATGCCTTACAAGGCGCCAATGCCCCCTCGTGCGCGACCGATGCGCCAGATTCGGTGTGCGATATGAAATCCCCCTCATGGACCATGACGGCACTCTTGCGGACTGCGAACTGGTGCGGCAAGGTGTCATAGACAAATTTCACAGTATTTCCGTAATCAATTCGTTGAATGGAGTTCGTCGCGCAAAGCGCAGAGCAGCACAGACACCATGACTCCTTGTTTCGATGCTTCGTTCTTCAGTACCGAATGAAGACGTTCACTGATGAGATGCGGCATTGGCTCGCCGGGGAGCGAAACCGCCACGCCTCTTACCGGAATCAAATCGGCCAACGTCACGTTCAAAATTTCTACTAACATGTTTTCCCTTTCCAGCCTGCGCTGGGTGTCCTCTGGTGAGATTTTACAGGCACCTTGCCGTTATGCCTTGGGCACACAGACGCATCCCTGGATCCATGGTTCTGGTGCAAATATCGCTATGGCCAAAATGCAAAGATTTGGCAGGCATGGCGAGAAGTAGGTGATGGCCTCACCCTCATCCGTCGATCGGGCGAACAACCTCAAGCTGCAATCGAGTGTCCGCTCATGAACGTTATTGAGTCGGCATCCGTGTACTTGAATATTCGAATGCCTTAGCCCCTGCCATTTCGCGTCAGCTTGATTCAGGTACGCAGATGCCGACTCTATCCTGCGACGACATCCTGCCGCCGCAATCTCAAAAATCCTCAATGTCTCACCAATTCTCACGGATTCGTTTTTTCTCCAATACCGGCTGCTATCTTGAAATCACAGCAGTGAGCCGCGGGTAGTCCGGCAGGTTCCGGAAACCCGTCACAGTCAGAAATGCCTGGAGGGAGACCGAGACATGAACGCAGATTTCCACACCAACGAAATGCATGCTTCCGACGACACCACTACTGCCAAAGCAGCGCCGGTTGCCATTGATGTCGACAAGCTGTACCGCACGCACAAGCAACACCTCTTGCGCTTTGTCCAGCGTTATTTGCGCAACAATGAAGATGCGGAAGACGTAGTACAAAACACCTTCATCGAAGCAATGCGGTGCGCAGACCGTTTTTCCGGTCTTTCCAAGCCCTCGACCTGGCTGTTCGGCATCGCATTGAACCTGGCACGCAATCAAGTCCGCCGCAACTGCGCTGACCAGTATGAAACGGTCGACGAAGCCTTCCTGAACCAGATCGCTGATGAATATTCCGATCCTGCGATGCTGATCGAGCTGCGCCAGATTGCCGAGAAAGTGGAGGCGATGCTCAATCAAATGCCGGCCAAGATCCGCACGACATTTGAAGCCGTCCTGGATGGCGAATCGACCTATGAAGAGGCTGCCGGCAATCTGCGCATCCCGGTCGGTACGGTCCGTTCGCGCGTGTCGCGCGTGCGTGCAGCCGTGCGCGTCGAATGCTACTGCTAAGACAGAATGTATTGACCTACTGCACCTCAAGCTGTCTTAGCCGATAGCGCTATTTGCACCAGAACCCTATTGATAAGCTCCGGCCGTGATTGGAGCACTCCGCGTTACTCCCGAATAATCATACGGCGCATAATCGCCAGGATTACCAGCGCCAAATGCCGGGCTCATGCTCGTCGGTCGGAAGTCCGCAATGTTCGGATCAGTCGACGCATTTTTCTGAAAGAGGGCGTCCATTCCATTAAAACCCGGAATCCGCTGGCGCGGACCAGTGCCGGGTGGCTTTATCTCTCCCGCCCGCTGTCGTGCAGCGTCTTCTTCACCGGCGACAGCAGATACTCAAGCACGGTGCGCTTGCCCTGGTTGATCTCCGCAATCACCTGCATGCCCGGCACCAGCTTGAACGTCTCTCCCTGCGCGACCAACCCCTGGCTGGTCAGCGTGATGATCGCCTTGTACGTCAGTTGCTGTGACGATTCCTTGCCCTGTTCCTTGCTGCCTTGCGCGTCGCTCGCATCCGGGCCGATATGACTGACCGTCCCTTCCAGCATGCCGTACTGCTCGAACGGGTACGCTGCCAGTTTCACTTTCACTTTCTGCTGCGGGAACACGAACCCGACATCGTCGTTCCTGACCATCACCTCGGCCACCAGCGGTTCGTGCTCAGGCACGATCGACAGTAGCACCGTGCCCGGCTGCACCACCGTTCCGACCGTATGCGTCGCCACATCCTTGACGATGCCGGCCTGCGGCGCCTTCAATTCCAGCAGCCCGCTCTTGTGCTCCTGCTTGGCCAGTTCCTGTTGCAGCTTCTGGTATTGCCCTTCCGCTTCCACACGTTCGTTCTGCAGGTCGCTGCGGTACTTGGAAGTAATCTGCGCTTCCTGCCGCACTGCGGCCGCAACCGCCGCGCTCAGGCTCGCCACCGACGCCTGTTGCGCCTTCAGGTCCTGCGCCTTTTCCACGTATTCGCGCTGCTTGTCCTGCATCCGCGACTGCGGGACGTAGCCATCCCTGGCCAGGTCGGCCATCGACTTGGCCTGCTCTTCCAGGATCGGCGTCACCTCGCGCAGCTTGACCAGCGCTTCGCGTCCCGCTTCGGCGTCGCGCTCGGCTTTCTTGCGCGCTTCCCGGGCCTGACCCAACGCATCCAGATACGCTTGGCGGCGGTCGCGGTATTGCGCCTGCACCTGCTGGAACAGGTCATCCGGATCGCCCGCTTGTTTCAGGAGCGGCAAGCCGCTCAGTTCGGCATCGATACGCCGCAACTGTAGTGATCGCATCGCCAGATCGTTGCGGATCGTTTTTTCATCGGCCAGGGCAACTTGCGGATCCATGCGCATCAGCACTTGACCGGCCTGGACTTTCTCGCCTTCCTTGACCAGGATGTCTTGCACGATGCCGGCATCGGCCGGCTGCACGATCTTCACATACGTTTGCGGCACCAGCCTGCCTTCGGCGCTGGCGACCACGTCGAGCTTGCCGAAGATCGCCCATACCAGCAGGATGGCAAACAGCGCCATCACTATGTACATTACCGTGCGCGGCAGACGCGCTGGCGGGCTTTCCTGGATCGATAACAATCCGGGAACGAAGTCCAGCGCATCCGCCGATAACGTTCCCGGTTTTCGAGAAGGCACGAGGGGATGATTGTTCTGATCTTGCTCGCTCATTTACTCTTACTCATTTTCTCTTTCACTCAAGCGGCGGGGGAGCACATCATGACTCCCCGCCGCTTGTCAACGCAGGGTGCTGGCGCTTTGACTGATGATGTTCCAGGAGTCGACCTTCTGCGCATTTTTTCCGAACTGCGCGTCCTGCACGGTCGATATCGCGGTTGCCAGGTCCATTCCGGACAAGCTGCCTTTCGTTCCGAAGTAATACGCCAGGTCGCCGCCAAGCGCAGCACTGTCGCTGCCAGCAAGGTGCGCATCGAGCAAGCCATTCATCAGGCTCCAGCTCGACAACTTCGGATTGGCGGCCTGCGCCTGATTGAACTGCGCAACCAGCTTGCCGAAGACCGACCATGCCAGCAGGATAGCGAACAGCGCCATGAGGGCGTACATCATGGCGCGCGTCAGGCGCGCGGGCGGACTTTCCTGGATCGACAGCAGTCCTGGCGCAAAATCCAACGCATCCGCTGACAACGCTCCCTTTCGTAATGTAGTCATGACACTCTGATTATGTTGGGCTTGATTCATCATCCACCATTCGTATTTACAACGAAGGGCCGCCATGCAGCCCTTCGTTGTCGCATCAACGCAGCGTGACAGGACTTTGGTTAATCGTGGACCATGCGTGCACTGTCTGGGCGCCTCTACCGAACTGGCTATCCTGAAACGCCGAGACTGCGGCAGTCAGATCCATCCCGGTCAATCCCCCCTTCGTTCCCTGGTAATATGCCAAATCGCCACCAATGGCAGCGCTATCGCTGCCGGCCAAATGCGCATTGAGCAAGCTGATCATCAAGTTCCAGCTTGTCAATCCGGGAGCCTTCGCCCGTGCTTGATCGAACTGGGTGACCAGTTGTCCGAAATCGAACTGCTCGACCTTTTGATTGACCAGCGTATTCGTGGAATTCGGATCGTAGTCCGGGCTGGCTTGCTCAAGCACCTGCAACGTAACGAAGTCACGAACCGGTGTACTTGCGTACCAGTTCTGGAAAACAATGGAATTGGTGCCTCCAGTGCCAAGAACGAGATTATTTCCGCTCTTACTGAATGTCAGGTCGCTGTATGCAATGCCACCGCCAAGCGACAGCGTATTGCCGGTCGCAGAGCTGCCAATGATCGTGTCTTTGCCATCGCCCTTGTTGTAGGCAACAACGCTGTTGGCGCTACCCAAGGTGATGGAATCATTGCCCGAACCGCCCGCAATGAAATCGGCTCCTGTGCCACCAATGATCGTATCGCTGTTGGCCGCCCCCAGCATGACGCCAGAACCGTTCTCGTCTCGCAACATGTTGCGCCCGGCACCGCCCTGCAGCACGTTGAAACCGGTCCCGCCGATCAGGGTGTCATTGCCGCTATTTGCCACGATCAGCCCATTGCCGCTGTTGCCGGTAGCGGTCAGGCTTGTTTTTCCGGTAAGCAGGAGCGCTTGGACGTTGTCAGGCAATACGAAACTCACCGAGGATTGGACGATATTGGCCCCGGTGTTCTGCTTCTGGATGACGACATCGCCAACGTCGTTCACCTTGAACGTGTTGTTCCCCGCTCCGCCGATCATGGTGTCGATGCCGCTGCCACCCACCAGGGTCGCATTGCCTGTGCCGGCAATCAAGGTATTGTTACCGGCATTGCCGATGATGACGTTGTCCAGATCGTTGCCGGTCAATGTCACATCGGCGCTACCGGTAGCAGTGATGTTCTGCACATTGGAAGGCAATGCATAACTCACCGATGTCAGGATGGTGTTGATACCTTCATTGGGCTGTTCAACGATGACATCGGCAATGTTGTTGATCTTGTAGGTATCGTCGCCGGCGCCGCCCATCATCGTCGCCAGACCTGCACCGGCGACAAGCGTATCGTTGCCTGCACCACCGGCTAATGTGTCGTTGCCCGTATTACCGGTGATAACGTTATCCATGTCATTGCCGGTCAAGACCAGATCGGCACTACCCGTTCCAGTAAGGGCCTTCACATTGGCAGGTAGCGCATAACTTACCGATGCCAACACCGTGTTGCTGGCGGCATTTTCCTGCGCGATGATAACGTCTGCCGCGTTATTCACCTTGTAGGTGTTGTTCGCCAAGCCACCGATCATCGTATCGATGCCGCTGCCTGCGACGAGCGTAGCGTTCCCTGTTCCGGCAACCAATGTATCGTTGCCCGCATTGCCCGTAATGACATCATCCAGGTCGTTGCCGGTCAAAACAAGATCCGCATTGCCAATGCCTGTCAGTATCCTGACGTTGGCCGGCAAGACATAGTTCGCCGAAGTTTGTATCGTATTGCCGAGTGCGTTTGCCTGTGCGATAACGAC
>DASVLY010000522.1:0-5348 GCA_036384635.1 Noviherbaspirillum sp.
TGCCGATTGACTTGCCGGCGTAGCAAGTGTCGACGAAAAACAGGGTTTTGCCTTTCATGTTCGTCAGCACGTCACGGAACTGGCTCTCGGGAACCGCCGTCGCGCCGAGCCGCTTTATGTCGGCATCATGTGTAAGGAAATAATAGGTGTCGTCGACATCGTTGACGCCGTGGCCGGCGACGAACAGGATGCCGATGTCATTCGGCCCGGGCGCCGCTTTCAGCCATTGTAGCCCCTGCAGCATGGCTGAACGCGTGGCCTGCCGGTTGGTGAGCACGTGCGCCTCGACGTGCTCATAAAACACATCTTTCTCTTTCAGGAAAGCATGTGTGAAGTCATTGGCGTCCTTGTTTGCGTAAACAAGATTCAAAGCGGAATTGACATATTCACTGATGCCGATGGCCAGCACGTATAGCGAAGGCTTCCTGACCGGTTGGGGAGCAGGAGCGGCGGCCTGAGCCGGCGGCACTTTCCATTTGTAATGCAGCGTGGCCGGTGCCGAGGTGCCGCGCACATTGCTCGCAAAGAGCTGCACGACGGCATCGCGCTGTGGCAGAGCCAGATTCAATTTTCCGACCGCTTTCTGCGCCGACAGTGTCGACGCCTGGCTCTCAGTGACGTGATATGGCCTGCCGTCCACCCGCACCGACACCGTCGCCGGCGGACTGTCGGGCGGCGCATACAACCGGTATTTCAGCGACACATTACCGTTGCTGCTCTCGACGACGGCGGGCGACAGCAGCGTCACTACCGGCGGCAACATCTGCGCGACCGACCTGGGCTGTACCATTTGCTTCACACGCTCCTGGGCATCCTGTTCGGCCTTGAACGCCAGTTGCCGACGCCGTTCGTTCGCGAATGCGAGAGCTTTGCCCGCGTCGTTTTGCGCCAGAACCTGATCAAGCACGTCCGGGCGGAAATACTGTTCACGGAAGCGCGAAATTGGGAAATAGTCGGCCTGTTCGCCGCCTGGCCGGTTGACCGTCCAGCCGATCATGTCTTCCGCACCGGCGCTCACATCGAAGTAACCCTGCTCGGTCCACAGCACCCACTGCCCTGCAGGGTTTGCGAACAGCGACATCAGCGGCGCGCCGTCTTTCACCCGCCGCCAGCGTATCGTGCCGTCGGCCATCGCCGCCGCAAGCACGCGTCCGTCGGCGCTCACATTCACCGCGCGCGCTTCCGTTGCGAGCGGAATCGCCCACAACTGGCGGCCAGAGGCGTCGAAGTGGCGCAAGCTGCGGCTGGTAGCCAGCAGCACGCCCGATTCATCCGGGAGGACAGCGGCGGCGCGAGCGATTTCCGTTGGCTGCATTGCCACCGGCGCCCCCGCGATGCTCGTCTTGAAGCTGTTTTTCCACCCCTGAACGTCAATGCGGGAACTGCCGGGCGAGGCCTTCCTGCTTGCATCCCCGCGCCCCTCGCGCAGCAGCCTGTCCGACACCGAGAAGCGGTAGGCCTTGCCGCCAGGCGCAAAGCGCCACGCGACCGTGCCGCCGTCATCGCTGATACTCAGCACGCGGCTGTCATAGAACTGCGCGCTTTTGGCGCTGACAACAGTATTGGCATGCACGCCGTGCAGCGTGCCCCAGCTCGGCTCGATCGTCGAAAACAGCATGCGACCGTCCGCCAAGGGCAGCAGATCGGTGATGGAGTTGGTGGCAACACTGATATCGGCGACCGCGCCGTCCGGCCAGCCGATGCGCTTGACGATGAAATCATTGGCGCCCCTGTAGCCCGAACCGCCGGCGTAAAGCGCGGTACCGTCGCGCTGCCACGCGACATTGCGCAGGTTGCCCCGTTCGACGTCGGTAAACACGAATGACCTGGCTAGCTTGCTCGATACGACATCGAACACGTCAACCTGTACTTTCCGATTATCCACGCGAGACAGATAGCCGACCGCCAGCAGGTTTCCCTGAGGCGAGAAGTGTACGCCGCGCGGGTCAGCCAAGCTGGCGCGCAGCGTCCCTCGCAGCCGCAGCACGATCTTGCCGTCCTGCTTGCCAATCTCATACAGCCGGATCGTCCGATCCGATACCGGCAGCGCGAGCAGCCCGTCGGGGGAGAAGGCAAGCGACCAGGCGTCCGCCGGCAAGCTCTCCTCATGCACCAACGCACCGCTGTCATCGAATACTCGAAAGGCAGGATTGCCTGCATAGACGGCGGCTAGCAGCTTTCCGTCAGGCGACCATTGCAGCCGCTTGATATCACCGCCGCGCGCATCAATGGAAGCGGAAAATGCCTGGCTTGCCAGGTCATACAGGTAGATGCGGTGCGTACCACTAGAAGAAGCGGTGGTGCCAGCCAGCGCGAGCTTTCCTGAGGGCGAAATCGCTGCCGCATAGAGCCGGCCGATGTGGCCGGCTCCCACTGGCGGGTGCAGGGTGCCGAGCAATTGCCCGCTGCGGATATCCCACACCCGCGCAGTCTTGTCGTCGGCTGCACTGACCATCAGCTGTTCGACCGGATCGACCGCGATCTGCCGGATGGCTGCCGTATGGGTTCCCGGATCGAGCGTCAACACCGGCGTCGGCACGGCTACTTGGGCCAAGGCGGACGCAGCAAGCGCCCACGAGATCAGGACAGCGCAAGCCACGCAGACGAAATCAGAAGCTGTTTGAAAAATTCGCGGCGAAAGCACGCCAGATCCGTCCATATTGAAGATAACAGGCCCGTCTTCCTCGACTGTTCCCTTGACCGTGATGCCTCATGCCATCCATGGATTTCTCCTGTTGGAGTGATCGTGGAAGCTGCGATGTTCATGACGAATTTTTCCAGGTGAGAAAAACAGTCGTGAGAGAGGGAGTCAGGCAACTCGGCAACCTTGATCCTGGCCGCGCTGCGCAGATCTATACTCTTAGGAACGTGCGCGGAATAACTTCCCGATTTGTCCCGTGTCCGGAGGGCGCATTGCTGCGTTGCCCCTCGCTTGTGTGGCTCGCCACACGGCGCTCGGGTGCGCCTTGCACTGCATCCCGCCGGACACGTTCAAATCGGGAAGTTATTCCGCGCACGTTCCTTAGTCGCAATTGCACATGGAGTGGTTAAAATTATTCTAGTCACGCCGCGCATCTGCGCCAACCAACACTTGGTTGCTATCGGTGATAGAGCTTGATATTGATCAGAACTGTTGATGCCTAGAGGGTGTTATGAACTATTTCAGGGGTCGCGCAGCCACGGGAACCGGCTGCATACTAGGCGCGGCGACGCGGCGTAGCGGTGCTACGGCAAGGAGCCGCAACAACGTAGGCAGCCGGTTCCCGTGGCTGCCCGGAGGGTTCGGGCGAGAAGGGCGCATCGCGGCGTTGCGTCGCTTGCACAGGGAACCACCCTGTGCGGCGCGCCGCGCCTTGCGCTGCATCCCTTCTCGCCCGAACGCGACCCCTGAAATAGTTCATAACACCCTCTAATGAAAATTGATCAGGTTTATGGCCTGATGGCATTGTCATAGAGATGAGTAGCACGAGGAAATTTCATCCTTACGCCCTCGTAGAACCAACCGTACGCGAGACCCTCGTCTCATGTGGTTCTTAAGTAAGGGAGTGCAACCGATTGGAATTTTGGCGGACGAGATGAGATGCCATGCAAGGCGCAAACCACAGCGATAGGTGTCCTATCGCGCGGATTTGCAACGCCGCAGGGCGCCCATATCGCGCCAGCCAAAATTCCAATCGGTTGCACTCCCTTACTTATTACCCACCGTTGAAGGACAGGCGGCACTGCCACTGATTCTCCGCGCGCATTATGTGCGTGTTTTCACAGACATCATCGATACTCGGCAAGCCGCCACGACAGCCGTGAGCGCATCCCTCCTTCTCTCCTGTCCCTTCCCCACAACGCTTGCCTGAACGGCAAATTGTGCGATGATTGCCGCCGCTGCATTTTAAAGGGTGTTATGAACTGGTTCAGCGACCCCTGAACCAGTTCATAACACCCTCTAGGCAGCCCGCGCTGTTGTCTGACGCACCCAAACAAGAACGGCTCCCCAGCGCACCGCAATAAGGAGGAAACCCCAATGGCGTCACTCGCAAAAATTTCCCGTCCGGTTGCGCGGCTGATCGGCCGCGAAGCGGTGGTGCAGGCCGTTTGTTCGTCGCCGGTTCCATTGACCTGGGTAGTCGCTCCCGCCGGTTCCGGCAAAACCGGTTTCGGGCTCGAATTCTGCCAATGCTGCGCGGGCCCATCGGCGTGGCTGCGGCTCGACGAGGCCGATGCCGACCCGGCCAGCTTTCTGATGTATTTTCAGCAGGCGATCGTCCACGGCGTGGTCGCCTCCGACTGGCAGCCGCCCGTGCTGCTGCGCGAACACCTGCCTGCCTTGCAAGGCTACCTGCGCGTGTTCGTCCGTTCGCTGGCTGCGGTCATCGCAGAGAATGCCTGCATCGTCATGGATGATGCGCATCGCTGCCAGCAGGCGCCGTTCTTCAAGCAATTCCTGGAACTCCTGATCGATGAACTGCCGCCCGGCGTGAAGCTGCTGGTGTTAAGCCGCGCCCCGGCGCCGGCCAATTGCGCGCGCTTGCTGGCGCACGGCATGATGCAGGAAATTCCTGTCGCCGCGCTGGCTTTTACTGCTGCGGAAACCGAAGTGCTGCTGCATGTGATGGGCGTCGAGCGCGCGGCCGAGCTGCGCGATACGGTGTTCCGCTTCACGCAAGGATGGCCGGCGGGAATCGCGCTGACCGCCTCCTGGCTCAAGCGCCGGCCGCAAGCCGTGTTGAAAACCGAGGACGTCTTGTCGGAGGCGGTGGCCGCCTATCTGGCGGAGGAAATGTTTTCCGCCTTTAGCGACGTGGAACGCGAAACGCTGCTGGCGGTGTGCTGGCTGCCTTACTTCAACGGTGCGTGGGCGGTGTCGTTGTCGGGCGTGCCAAGCGCGGCCGACGTGGCGGCGCGTCTTGCATCGTATGGCGCGCTGATCTACGAATATCCGGGACGGCAGTATGCGTTGCATCCGCTGTTCCGGCGCTTCCTGCGCGACTGGGCCGAGGCGCATGGCGATGCCGTGCAGCGTACACAGCGCATCGAGCATGGCGTGTCCTTGCTGGAGAACGACGGCAATCTCGATGCAGCCATCGCACTGGCGCTGGAGCACGGGCTGCCGCAACGCGCCGCGCCCCTGATCGAGCGGCGCGCGGAAGATCTGTTCGCCGCGGCGCGCCATCAAACGCTGGCGCGCTGGATCGACGCTCTGCCGGAAGAACATCGCGGTCCCTGGCATTACTACTGGCTGGGCCTGGCGGTGTTCATGACCGACACGGGGCGCGCCCGCGAATCGCTGCTGAAAGCGCATGCGGTGTTTGCCGCGCAGAGCAATCACAAATACCGCTTCCTGGCATTAAGCG
>DASVLY010000523.1:0-2819 GCA_036384635.1 Noviherbaspirillum sp.
TCCTTGGCATGCTTCTTCTCGCCCGATACCACCATCCAGCCGGCGCGGTAGCCGCAGGAGCGGTAGTTCTTCGACAAGCCGTTCAGCGTCAGGAACAGCACGTCGTCGGCCAGCGAGGCAATCGAGGTGTGCTTTTCACCGTCGTACAACGTCTTGTCGTAAATCTCGTCGGCAAACACGATCAGTTGATGCTTGCGCGCCAGTTCGACGATTTCCTGCAACAGTTCGGTCGGATACAGCGCACCGGTCGGGTTGTTCGGATTGATGACAACGATTGCCTTGGTATTCGGCGTGATTTTGCGCTTGATGTCATCGATATCCGGGTACCAGTCTGCCTGTTCGTCGCAGACATAATGCACCGGGATACCGCCGGACAGGCTGACCGCAGCCGTCCACAGTGGATAATCGGGTGCCGGTACGAGCACTTCGTCGCCGGTGTTGAGCAGCGCATTCATGCCCATCACGATCAGCTCGGATGCACCGTTGCCGATGTAGATATCGTCGATGGCGACGCCGGCAATGTTCTTTTCCTGCGTGTAATGCATGATCGCCTTGCGCGGCGCGAACATGCCCTTGGAATCGGTATAGCCGGATGCATTCGCCATGTTGACGATCATGTCACGCACGATCTCATCCGGCGCATCGAAGCCGAACACGGCCAGATTGCCGATATTGAGCTTGATGATCTTGTGGCCCTCATCCTCCATCTGCTTGGCCTTTTCCAACACAGGCCCGCGGATGTCGTAACAGACGTCTGCCAGTTTCTTGGACTTTTGAATCGGTCGCACTCGCGCAATCCCTTATAGAAAAACATTGGTTGGGATGCAATGCTGCACCGCCAGAAATAACCATTTTGCCGAAAGCAACCCATTTTATCAACGGACCGCGCGGCCATTTTTAAAGAGAAACCGCTACAATGCCGCATCTTTTTCTTCTATTCGTCGGAATTCGCGCCCAACGGCGTGCCAGAGCATGTTATGAAGCTGCATTCCACCCCGACTCAGCATTACCAAACCGTTACGGCTTACGACGACCAGGGCGTCGAAATCAACGCGGTGCGCTTTTCACGCAGCCTGATCGTGCTGCCGGAAACCGCGCCATTTGACTGGCCGCCAGTTTCGTTCGACACGTTGACGGCCGAACATTTCGCGCAGATTGAAGCCACCGTGCCGGATGTCGTCATTCTCGGCACCGGCCGTCGCCAGCGCTTCATCCATCCCAAACTGATCGCCGCCCTCACCGCGCACCGCATCGGCGTCGAATGCATGGACAACCAAGCCGCCTGCCGTACTTACAACATCCTGATGGGCGAAGGACGCAAAGTCGCACTCGCCCTGATTTTCGACCAAACCGCATGACAGACATATACAAATCGAAACCTCTCGTCTGGATCCTGTTCCTGATTTTCTGTGCCGTGTGGTTTTATGCTCTCGGCGCCCGCACGCTGGTGCCGACCGACGAAGGCCGCTACGCCGAAATGGCGCGCGAGATGGTTGTTACCGGCGACTGGATCACGCCGCGCCTGAACGGCATCAAGTATTTCGAAAAACCGCCGCTGCAGACCTGGATAAATGCACTGACGTTCAAAGCGTTCGGCCTGGGCGAGTGGCAGGCACGCCTATGGACTGGATTGTGCGGGCTGTCCGGCATCCTGATGACAGCCTGGGCGGGAAGTCGTGTATTCGGCGCTCGCATCGGCTTTCATGCCGGCCTGGTGCTGGCATCAAGCCTCTTCTGGGCGGCGCTCGGCCATGTGAACACGCTCGACATGGGATTGGCCGGCATGATGACGCTGACCTTGAGTGCTTTGCTGCTGGCGCAACATGATGACGCCACAGAACGCGAGAGACGCAACTGGATGCTCGCTTGTTGGACCGGGATGGCGCTGGCTGTTTTGTCCAAGGGACTGATCGGCATTGTGCTGCCGGGAGCCGTGCTGGTGCTGTACACCCTGCTGTCGCGCGACTGGAGAATCTGGAAGCGCCTGCACTTCGGCACCGGCCTGCTGCTATTCTTCGCGATCACGACGCCCTGGTTTGTGCTCGTGTCCTTGAAAAACCCGGAATTCCCGAACTTCTTTTTCATCCACGAACACTTCCAGCGTTTCACCAGCAAGGTTCATCACCGTGCCGGCCCTTGGTATTACTTTATCCCGATTCTGCTGCTCGGCATCGTGCCATGGCTGGGCGTGCTGCCGCAAAGCTTGTGGAATGCGCGCGATAAAACACACGGCTTCCAGCCCAAAAAAATGCTGCTGATCTGGGCCGTCTTCATCTTCTTCTTTTTCAGCATTTCCGGCTCCAAACTACCGTCGTACATCCTGCCGATTTTTCCGGCGCTTGCATTGCTGGTCGCCTGTCATCTGGAAAACGTTTCAGGCAAGACGCTCACGATTACCGCCGGCATACTCGCGCTGTCCGGCGCAGTCGGCCTCGGATTCGTCGACAGGATTCCTGCGCTCGCCGGCAACGCATATGAAAAACCCCTGTACCAGGCTTACCTGCCCTGGGTTGTTGCCGCCGCAGCACTGGCGGCAGCCGGCGGCTTGGCCTCGGCACTCCTGGCACGCCGCTACAGGGACTGGTCGCTTATCGTGCTGGCGGCAACCGGTTTCGCCAGCGGACAACTGCTAATGCTGGGCCACGAGCCGCTCGGCCGCTACAAGGCGGGGCTCGACCATGTTCCGGCGCTTGCCGCCGAACTGACGCCTCAGACTCCGATTTATGCGGTGCGCCTGTACGAACAATCCCTCCCCTTTTACCTGAAGCGCACGCTGACGCTGGTCGAACACGCGGATGAAATGGAGTTCGGCATCGGAC
>DASVLY010000524.1:0-2414 GCA_036384635.1 Noviherbaspirillum sp.
ACAAGAGTTCGAGCACAAAATATTGCAGCGCTCTACGATTCCTGCTCCGTCATGAATAACCTTCTTTCCTACACAATGGGGCAGCGCCAGGAACAGGCCGCCTGAGGTGTTGCGGCCCTTGGCAAGCCGAATCACTCCATCTCCCACAACCGCCCATCGGCTGTAATCAACGCCGTGCGCAACATTTTCCCCGGAAATACCGCCCGCGCCGCCGACTTGTAGCGACGAAGTTGCGCCGCGTACAGCCCCCGTTCGCTATCAAGCAGATCACGCTTGTAATCCAGAATCCACACTTCATCATCGCAGACGACCGCGCGGTCGAAGCGCATCAGGTCATCGCCGTTCATGACTTCCATTTCATTGCGCGCGAAACGGAAATACGCCGGGTTGAAGAATCGTTCCAGTTGCGGTTGCGACAGAATCAGAAGCGCTTGCTCGCGGATGTTCATCGCCGTGGAAAGAGGACATGGTAGCCAGCGCGCAAGCTGCGCCGCCTCGGGCACTGTCACCGGCCATACACCTGTCTGCGTGAGCCGCTCCAGCAGCGCGTGCAGCGCGATCCCTTCGTCGATGGCATCATTGCGTAGCGGTACCGTCGAGATAAAGGTGGATGCAGGAACAGCGGGCGGGTTGAAGATCGGCAGCAAAAATTCCTGCGCACTTGCGCTGCCGCCGTCCGCCATGACCTCATCCGCATCCGAGCCCGGGATAACCTCGGGAACGATCTGCAGGCGGTGATACCAGCTCCCCTCCACCGTGCCATCCCCCAGCGCCCCGCGCGCACCTGCCACACCACTGACAATCAGCATTTCCTTCGCGCGCGTGACCGCCACGTACAACAGGTTCCAGTCTTCCTGCCGCTTGAGCCGTTCCTCCTCCTCGAACAGCGCGTCGCGTGCGGCGCCGCGTTCATCCTTTTTCGTGAAGCAGGAAAAATGCGTCGGCGCATTGGCATCCTGCGGCCACTGGCACAGGATGCCGCAGTCCTCGCGCGCCGCTTCGCTATGGTTGGCGTCGGCCAGCACCACAATCGCCGCTTCCAGTCCTTTCGCGCTATGGATGGTCAGTATCCTCACCGCATCGACGGCGGCGGCAATCGCCGCCTCGTCGGGCGCATCGCCTTCCGCGTCCTTCTTCAGCAGTTCCAGCGCATCGATGAACTTCGGCAGGCTCGGATAGCGGCCTGCGTCCAGGTTCAGCGCCAGCTCGGTGAATGCCTCGATATTGCCCAGTACCTGGGAACGCACCAGCGGCTGCGCCGCCTGCGCATAGCGCGCAACCAGCTCACCCTGATGCAGGATCAGGTCGAGCAGATCGTGCACCGGCAAACGCGGGGCCGCATGCAGCCAGTGTTGCAGCAGCACCCCCGCGCGCCGCATCACCGGGCTTGCACCGTCTGCTGCCGCAGCCTCCAGGCGCGGCCACCACGTACCCTCGGCGGGGCGCGCGAGCGCGATCAGGTCATTGTCGCTGGCGCCGAAGATCGGCGACTTCAATACATGCGCCAGCGCACGGTTGTCGCCCGGCGTGATCAGAAAAGTCAACAATGCGATCAGGTCGGCGACTTCAAGCGACTCCAGAAGGCCGCCGCGCTTGTCCGACACGAACGGGATGCCGGCATCGCGCAATGCGCTTTCATAGGCGAGCAGATGGGTACGCTTCTTGACCAGCAGCATCACGTCCGACCAGGCCGGCATCCTGCCGTTGCGTGCCGCCAGTTGCCTGCGTGCGACAAGAATCGCGCGCGCCATCGCCCGCCCCTCATCAAAGCGGCGCGCATCCTCCTCTTCCTCGCGCGGCGTGGTCAAAGGATCGCGCAACGCAAATGCAGCCGTCTGAACTTCTTCGTTTTCCTCGACGCGGATCAGCGGCAAACGCCATACCGCGCCGCCTTGCATGCCGAGTGTGGTCTGCGCGGAAAAGATCGGATTGCCGTCGAAACTCGTATTGAGCGCCTCGACGATCGCCGAGGCATTGCGCCGTGTCTGGTTGGCGCGCAAAATGGCCGCGCCTTGCGTCTGAAGCAGATCACGGGCCGCGCCGAACACGCGCGGCTCGGCGCGGCGGAAACGGTAGATCGACTGCTTCGGGTCGCCCACCACGAACACGCTCGGTTTCTGCGCATCGCCGCCATACGCATCCAGCCACGCACGCACGATGCTCCATTGCAGCGGGTTGGTGTCCTGGAATTCGTCGAGCAGAATATGCTTGTAACGCGCATCGAGGCGGCTTTGCAGGTAGGCCGCATGCTCCTCATTGGCCAACATCCGGTACGCATGCCACTCCAGGTCGCCGAAGTCGAACACGCGCTGCTCGGCTTTGACCGCCTGATAGTGCTCCAGATAAGCCGGACCGACAGTAAACAGCGCCTCGTTCAGTGCCAGCACGAGCGGTTCGACACTGCGTTTTCTGAT
>DASVLY010000525.1:0-2130 GCA_036384635.1 Noviherbaspirillum sp.
GCGGCGTGAAAACCGTGGTCAGCGAGGCGATGCCGCGCAATATGGGGCGCACCGAAGGCCGCGAGCAGGCGACCGGCATCGTGGAACGCAAGAGAGGCGATGTCGGTACAGAGGCAAGCCGTACGGTGAGAACCGAGCAGGTGCGTGTGGAAGAAACAATGGTGCATTGAGCTTGCGGCAAAGCGTTTGTAAATCGCTGTTGAGACATCCATCATATTCCGGGACGCTTGCGGCTCGCACTTGCGCAGATCCGGAGAGATCCGGGACGGCTTCGTGAAGTGCGGGCTGCGGTTTCCCGCATCAGTGACGTTATTTCTGTCAATACCAACGTCCACTGTTGCGGTAATCGGCGCGCTGCTGCAGATCGATTGCGTTTTGCTGCAGGCGGCTGCTCTTTATCGTTTCGTTCACCAGCAGCGGCACGCCGGCGCCGGCTAGCGTCACGGCGATATCCGCTATGTTCATCGGGCCAGTGCCGAGTAGCCTGCGCAGGCCGGGAATCAGGTTGGCCAGCAGTTGCAGCAAGACCGAGCCTGTAACGGCCCAATCCAGCTGGCGGTTGCGGCCATTGCCATTCGCAGGCCAGATGTGATGCAGCTCCGAACGGCAGGACATGGCATGCAGCAACTGGCCGAGTATCAATGTATTGAACGAGATGGCGCCAGCACGCGCCCCCCTGCCATAGCGCACTGCGCCGTATAAATAGGCAGCAAGCGAACCGCCCGCCAGCGCACCGCCTTCCCGCGCATAGCGCAGCAGCTCATCTTTTCCGATCAGCGGCCGGGCCGCATCGCGCGGTGGCCGCTGCATCACATCTTCTTCGGGCGCTTCCGCCGTCAGTGCAATCGCCGGCAGCACGTCGGTCAGCAGGTTCAGCCACAAGAGCTGCATCGGCGTCAGCGGCGCATCCGCGGCCAGCGTCACGCCGCCCAATACCACCAGTATCTCGCTCAGGTTCGATGAAATCAGGAAGTGCAGCGACTTGCGGATATTGTCGGAAATGGTGCGTCCCTGGCTGATTGCTTCGAGCAGGGTTTCAAGCTTGTCATCCTTCAGGATGATGTCCGCCGCCGAACGCGCGAGGTCTGTTCCGCCGTGGCCCATCGCAATGCCGATGTCGGCCGCCTGCAGCGCCGGCCCATCGTTGATGCCGTCGCCGGTCATCGCGATGACATGGCCGTCTCCCCGCAGCGCCTGCACGATCTGCAGCTTGTGCGAGGGACTGACGCGCGCAAAAATATCGACGTGCTGTGCCTGCTCGTGCAGCACCTCGGGGGACAGCTGCTCCAGATGTTCGGCATTGAGGATGCGCAGTTCCGAACCATTGTTCAGGCCCAGCGTTTTCCCGATGGAGAGGGCGGTCGCGCTCTGGTCGCCGGTGACCATCGTGGTGCGGATGCCGGCGCAATGGAAGCTGTCGATCAGTTTTTTGACGCCGGTACGCAGCGGGTCCGCTAGCCCGACCAGTCCTACCCAGATCAGTTCCGGGTTGTCGATCCGGGCGGGATGGCTTTCCGCGTATGCAAACCCGAGAACGCGCAGACGCTTTTTAGCCATCTGTTCGTTCTGCTGCATGATCCGTTCCCTGGCTTGCTCGTCCAGCGGCATTCGCACGCCTTCTGACTGGTAATGGCGGCACAAGCCGAGCACTTCGACAGGACTGCCTTTGATAGCAACCAATTGCGCCTGCGAGCCGGGCAGTGCATGCACCGTCTTCATGTAATTACGGCCTTGCGCGCGCAGCTCCGTCATCAGCAGTGTATGCGTGCGGCGCAGCTCGGCCACGGGCACGCCGGCTGCCAACGCCAGTTCGATTAACGCCCGCTCGGTCGGTGAGCCGTTCGCGGACGATGCCGGATCATCGTGCCTGAATTCGGTTTCGCTGCACAGCGCGCAAATCTGCAGTAGCCGCAGCAATTCAGGATTCGATAAGTCCGGTACTGCTTCGCCTTCGATGTGCAGCCGGCCGGCATGTGCTTCAAAATGCTGCAGGCCGGCTTGTACTTCGACGGCGGACATGCGGTTCATTGTCAGCGTGCCGGTCTTGTCCAGACAGATGGTTTGAATCGCGCCGATGGTTTCGACCGCCTGCAGGCACCGGATCAGCACATTCCTCTCACGCATCAACCG
>DASVLY010000526.1:0-1995 GCA_036384635.1 Noviherbaspirillum sp.
TAACACGAGAGCGGATTGCACTCGCATTCAAGGGTTGTGTCGCCCCAAGAAGGGGAACTGTCCGGGTAAAATCAAGGACCGTGATCACGGCTTGCGCTACCAACCTTTGACGTTACGCAATCCTTGAATCCGGGCGCCAATCCCTCTAAAGCGAGATTGGACAAAAAACCCGCCATGCCATAACACTGGCAATGGCGGGAACCGGAGACCAGTCGTCCAACCGACGATCATCGCCCGGTTTGAGGCAATACCTGTGCCAAATCTCCCAACTCATTGATTTTTATGGCAGCCCCCCCCCTACATTCAGAAGAAGCTGCGCGGCTTCTTGTCGATATATGTATCGAAGGAGTGTCAAAATTCAGAGCCGTGCGTCACATCCTGGAGTTGCCGGCGATATCTGTTAGGTAAGCGAATGGTGGCTTGTGCCGGGCTTGACGGAACATGTCAGCCTGGAGATGCATCAGGATCGCGTGCGTAAGAAACACAGGTCGTGATACTGTTGTTATTCATTGTTTTTGCTCATCAATCATGTGTCAATTGCTCGGCATGAATTGCAATGTTCCGACGGACATTGTGTTCAGCTTCACCGGCTTCGCCACGCGCGGCGGCCGCACCGACGTCCACAGCGATGGGTGGGGTATCGCATTCTTTGAGGGTGCGGGTGTGCGCCACTTCGTCGACTATGAAGCTGCAGTTTCATCACCGATTGCACATCTGATCAAGCGTTATCCGATCAAGTCGAAGAACGTGATCGCACACATCCGCAAAGCCACGCAAGGCCGCGTCACGCTGGAGAACTGCCATCCGTTCATGCGCGAGTTGTGGGGACGCTATTGGGTGTTTGCGCACAACGGCGACCTGAAGAATTTCGCACCGCCGCTCAACGGTGCGTTTCGTTGCGTCGGCAACACCGACAGCGAATGGGCATTCTGCTACCTGCTGCAGGAATTGCGGCGCCGTTTCGGCGACACGCCACCGGCGCTGCCGGAACTGACCGAGGCACTGCGCCAGCTATGCCGCGAAATCGCCGCGCATGGCACCTTCAACATGATGCTGTCCGACGGCTCGGCGCTGTTTGCGCATTGTTCGACCGACTTGCACTACATCGTGCGCCAGCATCCGTTTGCGACCGCAAAACTGTCGGATGAAGACGTAAGCGTGGATTTTTCCCAGTTCACCACACCGAATGACAAGGTGGCCGTCATCGTCACCGCACCGCTGACCACGAATGAAACCTGGACCCGGTTCGCAGCGGGAGAGCTGAAGGTGTTCGTGGATGGAGCACCAGTGGCCTAGCCAGACCAACGCCAGGAAAGCCGGAAAACAACGCGTGCCGGGTAACAACAGGTGGAACGTCCATTGCCGCCGACGCAGATTCGGCGGATTCGTTCATGGTCCAACCCGGCCCGTCCCGGTTACAGATTCGGCGCCAGCCAGCGCTCCACGTCTTCCCTGGCAACGCCGCGCCGCCCCACCATGTCGGCCACCTGGTCCTCACCAATCTTGCCGACCACAAAGTATTTCGACTCCGGGTGCGCGAAGTAAAAACCGGACACCGACGCGCCGGGGAACATCGCGAACGATTCCGTCACCTGCATGCCGATCTCGTCGCACTGCAGCAGCCTGAACATGTCGGCCTTCACGGTATGCTCCGGACAGGCCGGATAACCCGGCGCCGGTCGGATGCCACGATACGTTTCCTTGATCAGCTCCTCGTTGCTGAACGACTCCTGCGCCGCATAGCCCCAGAACTCCTTGCGCACCCGCTCGTGCAAGTGCTCGGCAAACGCCTCGGCCAGGCGGTCGGCGAGCGACTTCAACATGATGCTGCTGTAATCGTCGTATGCATCTTCAAAGCGCTTTTCGTACTTCTCGATGCCGATGCCGGCGGTCACGGCAAACAAGCCGATGTAATCGGCGATGCCGGAGGATTTCGGCGCGATGAAATCGGCCAGGCACTGGTTCGGACGCGCAACGCCATCAATGACCGGCTTC
>DASVLY010000527.1:0-5079 GCA_036384635.1 Noviherbaspirillum sp.
TTCTCTCGTGTTTTATCTTCACCTACTTTGGCGGATTGCTAATTGCGGCTTTACTCTTCGCGCTGCTAGGCATAGAGAAGATTGGCGCTCATGATGATACTACTTGGCATATCATCATTTTGTCCGAAATATGCCTGTTTCTCTTCTTGGGCGGCTATGTCGTCGCGGCGCCACTCCGCAAATTTATTCGTGTTCGCGGGGAGTTGAACTGGAGGCGCAGGACGAAGCCTCTGGTCTACGTTCTATCGATGGCGTTCCTCTTTGCAGTGGTCGCCTACGTCATCGGTTCAGGTGGCCTGGTTCTACTTCGGGATGGCGGCTATGAAAATAGATACGATGCGAACGTCGGTATGGGCGGGTATTCGCTGTTCTTCTCGATGGGACTGTTCGGGTGCACGCTTCTAGCGTTGCGCGCGGAGACGGTGCGAGCGAAGCGAAAGGCGCTCATATATACAATCGGCTACTGCGCCATAACATTCGTCGTCCTGGGCGGATATCGGCAGCTTGGTTTCGCGGCCTTGTTCTCCTTTGGAGCTATAGCGCTGCTGCGGCGGGAGGTTGCGTTTGCAAAATTTCTGCTGTTATCCGGGGCGCTCATTATTGTTACGTTGGTGGTGGCGATATTTCGATACACCGGAACCAGTGCCGACAGCGCAGGCGGCATCTACGGAAAGCTCATGATATTTTTTTATGACGGCTTTGCGCCGGTCGATGCTTTCTACAACATTGTGGATTACTGCCGTTTCCATACGATCTCCGAAAACGTCATTGCCAATCAGTTTGCAACGATGATTCCCAGGGCGCTGTGGCAAAGCAAGCCACTGATCGTGCTCAACGCAGGAAATTTCTATACGCAGTACGTGCTGGGAAGAGAGGGGGCGATCACATACTCGCCTACATTACTTGGGGAGCTGTACCTGGTTGGCGGCGCCAAGGCGTGCGCCCTGGGTTCTTTGCTTTCGGGCGCGGTGTTGCGTGTCTTTGATGAAATTGTCATCCGGTCCAGTAACAGTCTCGTCGTGGCCTTCTTTCTCTCGTTCGCGTTTGTATTTGTGTTCAATTTATATAGAGAGGGCCTGAGCGTGCTTGCGACGAAAGTATTTCTATTTGGTGCTGCATCGCTGATTCTCACCTGCGTAGCGAAATTACTGGTCGCTCGCTCGAAGGCAATTAGTGGTTCCCTGGGCTATCAATGAATCAGCATCGACTATCCATGGCCGCACTTGCCCCTATGTTTCGTCGTGTCCAGGTAGTATCTGGCCGGACACTGTTGGCAATAAGCATAGCCTCGCTCTGCTGGCGACCCGCGTTAGCAGCGCCTGGGGACTTGAAGGAGTTGTTTTCTACCGATTGGTCGCACGGAATTGACAAGAGAATCCAGTTCCAAAGACCAAGGGCAGGCTCGATCGAGCTCGTTGACCTGGGCGGCGAGATGGGTGGTAAAAAACTCGTGCAGGTGACGATTAACAAGGACGATGATTATTCCGGCGTAGCCAACGGTACACCCCGGGCGGAAATGTCGTTCAACGGGTTCTTGCATTTCAGGGAGGGCGGGGAGTACGTCATAGATTGGAGTATGTATATCCCGGGTAACTACATCATTGATCGCGGGCAGCCGGAATTGGTATTTCAGATCCATCAAGGCCCCCCGGCGGGCTATCCACCGTTCGCGCTTTTTATCTCTGATGATGGGGAATACGAAGTACACAATCGGACGCAATCGAAGAGTGATTCGGTAACCGCTCTCTTTGGCAGCGTCGAACACGATCGAGGGCATGTTGTGCATTGGGAGCTGCACTACTGCCCAGATAGCACGGGGAAGAAGGCCGCGACCGAACTTGTAAAAGACGGACAGGTGGTCTTCGCGATAAGAGGCGTACCAAACGCCTACAATGACGACGACGGGGCGTACCTGAAAATCGGCCTTTATAAGGCCGACTGGCTCAAGAAGCCTTCGGATGTGACCGTGCGCACGATGTACTACGGAGGCCTGTCGGTGAGGGCGCGAGAGTGAGCGACCTTACCGGCCCTCGATGGGGCGGAACAGCCACGTCTTTTACTTGATTTCGCATTAACCCTATGAATCGTATCGAGCTCTTCGGCTGTCCGATGGACGTCGCCACCATGACCGAGACTGTCGATCTGATCCGCGATCGGATCTTGCGTCAGCAGTTCACCCAGCACGTCGTGGTCAATGTCGCCAAGTTGGTCCATATGCAATCCGACGCGGAATTGGCAGCGTCGGTGCGAGATTGCGACATCATCAACATCGACGGCATGGGCGTTGTGTGGGGCGCGCGAATTCTCGGCCTGCCAGTTGTCGAGCGCGTCGCCGGTGTAGACCTCTTCGATTGCCTGCTTGAGATGGCGCAGGCCGAAGGTCTTTCCATTTTCATGTTGGGTGGCACCGATGACGTGGTGAAGAAGGCAGCAGGCGTTATCGAGGCAAAGTATCCTCGCTTGCGTATTGCAGGGGTTCACCACGGGTATTTCTGGGATAACGAGCAGGCCGTCGTCGACAGGATTAGAACCTCTGGTGCAAGATTGTTGTTCGTTGCCATCACGTCGCCCAAGAAGGAAAATTTCATCAATCGATACCGGGCCGATCTTGGTGTTGATTTTGTGATGGGAGTTGGCGGCACATTCGACGTCGTCGCTGGGAAGGTCCGGCGCGCACCCCGCTGGATGCAGCGGGCGGGACTTGAATGGCTATTTCGCGTACTCCAGGAGCCTAAGCGTATGTGGCGCCGCTACTGGACGACCAACCGTCAGTTTGCATGGATGCTGCTGCGCGAGCGTCTGAGGGGTGGAACACGGTAGTTTCGGCGCATTGGCGCAGCCATGCTGTATCAGTTGGCGGCCCCGTGGTGTTTGCTGGAGGAATTCAGGGCGGAAATTGGGCCTGTTTGCTGATGGCGGATACCGGTGGATGGCCTTGGAGGTAATGCCTTCAGTATGAGTGTTGCGGCATCTCCGTGGATATATCGCCTTGCGATTGATCAGCGGCTGCGCAGTGTTCGATGGCTGTTCTGGCGAACACCGTCCGCGCTGCGGCAATTTCTGATATTGGGATTTTGTTGACGGACATGCCTGGATACATGCGCGACTACATCCACGTGGAAGACCTAGCGAAGGCCTACGAGCTTGCGCTTGGCTATATGGAGACACACGAAGGCGCTCACGCTTTCAATCTTGGCGGCGGGCAAGGTTTCTCCGTGCAGGAAGTGATGGCCGCGGCTGAGCAGGTGACCGGACGCCGGGTGCCCTACAAGATGGCACCTCGGCGTGCGGGCGACCCCGCCGTGCTGGTTGCATCCAGTGCGCGCGCCAGGCGAGAACTCGGTGGAAACCGAAGTACAACGATCTGAGCTCCATTATCGAAAGCGCCTGGCGATGGCACGCGGATCCCAAGTTCTGACGCAGGCGATGCCGCGGACAATTCCGTCGCGGTGGACGCATTCCTTCCGGATCGGATGTCGATGAAAGCTTGGTCGTCCATTACCGCGCTTGGCGACTCCGCGGTTCTGCTTCCATGCGCCGCTCTCATCTTGCTCTGGTTGTGCATGTCTCTCGATACGCGTGTGCTTGCATGGCGTTGGGGTGCCTTGCTTCTGAGTGTTGCTGGACTGGTTGCCATCAGCAAGCTCGTCTTCATGGCCTGGGGCTGGGGTATCCGCAGGCTCGATTTCATCGGGCTCAGCGGGCATTCGGCGATGGCAGCACTGGTTTGGCCTTCGCTGCTCGGCCTTGTCTGGGGCAACAGGCCGCTGGCCTGGCGCTGGGCCGCCACCGGCGGCCTGTTGCTGGCCCTGCTGATCGCACTCTCTAGGGTGACGCTCCACGCCCATTCGATTGCCGAAGTAGCCACCGGATTCCTGGCAGGCGCAGCGGCAGCGCTGCTGTTCCTGCTCCGCTGGGGCGAACGCCGCCGGTTGTTCCGGCACGGCTGGTTGCTGGCGGTGTCCGTGGTGTTGGCGCTGCCTTTTGTCTATGGGCATCGCTTTCCGTCGGAGCGGATGTTGCGCTCCGTTGCGCAAGCGCTCAGCCGGGACAACGTCGTTCATACCAGGCATGACTTCCGCGAGCACGACGGCCGAGTTGATGCTGGTATGACCGGTGCGCATCAGTGATACATCAAATTGATCGTCACCAACGTCAGCACCAGGATCATCGCGGTCAACGGCAAGCCGACGCGCAGGAAATCCTTGCCGCGATAGCCGCCCGGGCCCGCCACCATCATCAAGGCTGGATGGCCTGAGCCAAGCAGGAAGGTGTTGGAGGAGGAGACGGCGACAATCAGCGCGTACGCCGAGGGATTGTTGCCGGTGGCGACGGCCACGCTGATGGCAATGGGCACCATCATCACGGTGGCGCCGACGTTGGACATCACCTGCGAGAACAGCAAGGTCAGGATGGCCAGCGCCAGCTGCAGGATCCAGTGGTTGGTGTGGCCCAGGTGCTGCAGCACTTCCTGCGCCAGCCACGCGGCGGCACCGGTGGCGTCCATCGACCAGCCCAGGGGAATCAGGCAGGCGGTGACGAAGATGGTCTTCCAGTTGATGGCCTTGTAGGCCTCGTCCATGTTGAGCACGCCGGTCAGCAGCATGCCGATGGCGCCGGTCATCATGGCTACGGACAGGTCCAGATGGGTGAACAGCGCCAGGCATTTGGCCAGCACGAAGAAGCCCACGGCCTGCCAGATCTTGCCGGGGCGCTGCTCTTCCTTGGGGATGTCGGTGACCACCACCAGATCCCTGTCCTCGCTTGCCAATGCCAGGTCGCGCCAGCTCGAGTGCAGCACCAGCGTATCGCCGGCGCGCAGGCTCACCGACCGCACGTCGTCGCGGTACACCTGGTCGCCGCGGTTCACGGCCAGCACGGAAATGCCGTAGCGCTTGCGCAGGCGCAGCTCACCGACGGTCTGCTTGAGGAAGCGCGAGCTGGGCGGAATCACGGCCTCGGAAATACCCGCGCGCGTCGGGTTGAACAGCTCGCCCAGCTGCCGCATGCGCGGCGACAACTTGCACAGCTGGTTGTTGGCGAACTGGTTGAGCTGCTCGCGCGGGCCCAGTACGCCGA
>DASVLY010000528.1:0-4792 GCA_036384635.1 Noviherbaspirillum sp.
CGCGAGCCGATCGCGCAGCCGCCCGGCAGCGATACTTTCGCTTCGCCAAAGCGCGCCACCAGGGGACCGAGCACCAGGATGGCCGCACGCATGGTTTTCACCATCTCGTACGGCGCTTCCCAGTTGTTGACGGCAGCGCCGTTTAGCGACATGCGGTCGCCATCCCGCTCGATGCGCAAGCCCATCTGGCACAACAGCGTAGTCATGGTCGACACGTCATGCAAATGCGGCACATTCTCCAATTGCACGGTGTCGGAAGTCAAAAGACCGGCGCACAGGATAGGCAGTGCAGCATTCTTCGCACCGGAAATATTGATTTCGCCGGACAGGCGGTTGCCGCCAGCAATAAGCAGTTTGTCCATTAGTTCTGGAATTCTTCGGGAGTGAGGGTTTTCATCGACAAGGCATGAATTTCCTCGCGCATGCGCTCGCCCAGCGCCGCATACACGAGTTGATGCCGCTGCACCAGGCGCTTGCCGGCGAATGCAGGCGATACGATGACCGCATTGAAATGCTGGCCGTCACCTTCGACTTCGAGGTGGGTGCATTCCAGGCCGGCAGCAATATAGCTTTTGACGAGCTCGGGTGTAGGTAACATGACTCTGTTCTCTCAAGCAGGCTGCTTTAGTGGCGCAATTTGTAACCGCTCTTCAGCAGACGAATCGCAAAGCCGGCGAGCAGCGCAAAAAACACACTGACGATGGCGAAGCTGGTCCACGGATTCACGTCGGACTGGCCGAAAAAACCGTAGCGGAAGCCATCAATCATATAAAAAAACGGGTTGAAGCGCGACACGGACTGCCAGAACGGCGGCAACGAGTGGATCGAGTAAAACACGCCGGACAGGAAGGTGGCCGGCATGATCAGGAAGTTCTGGAATGCGGCGAGTTGATCGACTTTTTCCGCCCAGATGCCGGCGATCAGGCCCATCGTGCCGAGCATCGCCGCACCCAAGAGCGCGAAAATCGCGATCCACCACGGCGCAACGAAGGAAAGCTGGGCGAACCATGCGGTGATAATGAATACTCCTGCGCCGACCACCAAGCCGCGCACCATCGACGCCAGCACATAGGCACCGAACAAGTCCCAGTGCGATAGCGGCGGCAGCAGCACGAATACCAGATTGCCGGTGATCTTGGACTGAATCAGCGACGACGAGCTGTTCGCAAACGCATTCTGCAGCACACTCATCATCACCAGACCGGGAATCAGAAACGCGGTATAGCGCACTTGCGGATACACATGCACATGCTCTTCCAGCACATGACCGAAAATCAGCAAGTACAGCATCGCAGTGAGAATCGGCGCGGTGATGGTCTGCATCGCGACTTTCCAGAAGCGCAGCACTTCCTTGTACAACAAGGTCTGGAAGCCGGTCATTTTTCGCCCTCCATGATCTGAATGAACACGTCTTCGAGGTCGGCCTGCTGCAATTGCATGTCTTCGATCGTCACGCCCGCCTGCCGCAGGGTCGCGAGAATCGGTTCGACATCGATATATTCATTCACGCGCAACGTGTACTTGCGGCCTGCGATCAATTCGTCCGGATGCGACACCAGCGGTTTCAACGTATCGGGCAACTCCCCCTGAGCCAGACGCACCACCAACTGCGAACCGGAGATGCGTTTGATCAGCGACGACGTGGAATCGAGTGCGACCACCTTACCGGCCTTGAGCATCGCAATACGGTTGCACAACGCCTGAGCCTCCTCCAGATAGTGGGTGGTCAGCACGATGGTGTGGCCTTCGCGATTCAATCGGGTAATGAATTTCCACAACGTCTGGCGCAATTCGACGTCGACGCCTGCAGTCGGTTCGTCCAGCACGATCACCGGTGGTTTGTGCACCAGTGCCTGCGCCACCAGCACGCGGCGTTTCATGCCGCCCGATAACGCGCGCATATTGGTATCGGCCTTGCTTGTGAGGTCAAGGTTGGCCATTACCTCATCGATCCATTTATCGTTGTTGGCCAAGCCGAAATAGCCGGATTGCATGCGCAGGGTTTCGCGCACTGTAAAAAACGGATCGAATACCAGTTCCTGCGGCACGACGCCCAAGCGCCGGCGCGCTTCGCGATAATCGCGCACCACGTCGTAACCGTGAATCGCCACGCGGCCGGAATCGGCGCGATTCAGGCCGGCAATGATGGAGATTAACGTTGTCTTGCCGGCGCCGTTCGGCCCGAGCAGGCCGAAGAATTCCCCCTGTTCGATACGCAGCGTGACACCGCCAAGCGCCTGCAGAGACTTGTAGCGTTTTTGGACATCAACGATTTGAAGAGCAGCCATGGTGGCCCGATTAAAACAAGAGAGAGCCGCAGGCAGGCTAAATAGCCCCAAGCCTCCGGCGAAACCTTTGATTATATTGGATTTTCGGCGGGGAAATCCGAATGAGAAAAGAGAATGCGGATCGGAGGGTCAGTGATGCGGCAGACCGGGGTGCGAATCGGCGGAATGGCTCACTGTTATCGGCTGCAGCAGTTCGCCGACACCATACAACGCAATCAGACTTTGCAGGTTGGCGGGGAAATTGCTGAATGTCAGCATTTTGCCGGATTTACGGGCGGCACGCTGCCATGTGAGCAAGGTGGCGACGGCCGAGGAGTCGACCACAGTCAGATCACCCAAGTCGATCTGAGTCTGACCATCGGCAATTGCGCGCAAACCGGCATCGAGCACAGTTTGCGCATTATTGAAGGTGAGCGTCAGGGCGGGACGAAAAGGCATGTTCAGGGTGCGGTTTTGACGCCCTTGGCAGGGGTAGCAGCCAGACGCTTGTTCTTTTCCGCCAGCGTCTTGATCAAGCCGTCGATACCGCCCTTGTTGATTTCGCTGGCAAAGCTTCCTTTGTAGGTTTCAACCAGCCATGCACCCAGCACATTCAAGTCGTAAATTTTCCAACCTGCGGGGGTTTTCTCCAAGCGGTAATTCAACTGGATCGGGTCGCCGCCGCGCGGTTGCAGCACCTGCGAACGCACTTCAACTTCGGTATCGTCCGGGGCGGCACGGAACGGCTTGAATTCGAGCTTCTGATCCCGGATCTGCGCAATCGCGCCGGAATACGTGCGCACCAGCAATGTCCGGAATTCGTCAGTCAACTGCTTTTGCTGTTCCGGTGTCGCCTGGCGCCAGAAGCGGCCGGCGGCTAGTGCGGTCATGCGCTGGAAGTCGACATACGGCAGGATCTTGGCCTCGACCAGTTCGAGGATACGCTTCTGGTTTCCACTCTGGATATCCTTGTCCGTCTTGGCCGAGTCGAGCACGTCCTGGCTGATGCGTTTGATCAGCGCATCCGGCGCTTCCTGCGCCAACGCGGGCGGAACAAGCGCCAGAACCCCGATAGAAATGACGAAAGCTGCAAGTAACTTCTTGAAGATATTCATATTTGTCCGGATTGATAAGACAGCTCCCAAACGGCGCTGCGTAAAATCATTAACTATGCGACACGTAACTTGGATGACAGGAATAGCCAACACCAGTAAACGCGGCCTTCTTAATACAGCGATTTTGCTTTCTTGAAAGAAAATTCGGGAACCGGCGCTCCCGCAACTTATTGCGGCCCAGCGGCATTTTGTTCCTTTTTGACAACCACATTCGCATCAGGTTCCGTCGCGTTCGCGGAAGCATTGGCTTCCGTTGAATTCTCTGTCTCAAAATTACTAGGGCCGATATCCTCCTCATACGAAGACGACGGCGACTCACCGTCACGAACCTTGCTCTCGCGGCGCTGCAGATAAGCATCCCGCACGAACTCATAACGGTCCAGTGCCGCCTCTTCAAGCAGGTTCGACGCATCGAGCAGAACCGCGCGCTGATCGACCAAGCGTACGGCCGTACCGGTGTTACGCCACCGAACCGGATATTTGTGCAGCCACGGGTCGCCGGCGAAATCGAGCGGAGTTGCGAGCGTATCGCGCAGCGTCGACGGGCCCAATACCGGCAACACAATGTAGGGTCCGGCTTTCACCCCCCACTTACCTAACGTCTGGCCGAAATCTTCCTTATGCTTGACCAAGCCCGCCTCCGATCCGACATCGATCACGCCGCCCAAACCCAAGGTGGTATTGACAGCAACACGCATCACATCAGAGAACCCTGCAGCCACTTTGCCCTGCAAGAAGTCGTTTACACCAGTCCAGACATCGCCCAGATTGCCGAAGAAATTACCAATCCCGATTTGCACGAAATCCGGCAGCGTCTTGTGATAAATATTGGCCGCAGGCTTGACTGCAACCTGATCGAGTTTGTCGTTGAAGCTGAACATCGCCCGATTGAAGGGCTCCAACGGGTCTTTGGGATTGGTCGTCGCACAGCCGCCAGCAGACAAAGCCAGCACCAGCACGATAATCCGCATCGCAGGGTTCATTATTTACTGCCCTCCTTTCCCTCAGCGGCTTTGCTGTAGAGGAACTGACCGATCAAATTCTCCAGCACCACCGCCGATTGGGTCATCTTGATGCGGTCGCCTGCCACCAGGTTATTGGTATCGCCGCCCGCTTCCAAACCAATATATTGCTCCCCCAACAGGCCCGATGTCAGAATCTTGGCCGAGGTATCTTTCGGGAATTTGTAGCTGCTTTCCAGGTTTAACGTCACGACGGCAAGATAACTTTTGTCGTCGAACCTGATATCCCCCACGCGGCCCACCACCACGCCGGCACTTTTCACCGGCGCACGCGGTTTAAGACCGCCGATATTATCGAACCTTGCCGTAACCGGATAAGTCGCCTCAAACGACAGTGAACTCATATTCCCGGCCTTGAGTGCCAGGAAAAATAAGGCCGCAGCACCCA
>DASVLY010000529.1:0-5009 GCA_036384635.1 Noviherbaspirillum sp.
TGCGATCGGTGCATTGCGCGTGAAGATCGGCCATAGCGACTTCGGCAAGAAGAACGGACTGTTCGAAGAGTGCTGGAAGCCGTTGTGGGTGGTCGATTTCCCGATGTTCGAATACGACGAAGACAACCAGCGCTATGTCGCCGCGCACCATCCGTTCACCTCGCCCAAGGATGGCCACGAAGACCTGCTGGAAACCGATCCGGGCAAGGCGCTCGCGAAGGCTTACGACATGGTGTTGAACGGCTGGGAGCTGGGCGGCGGTTCGGTACGTATCCACCGCGCCGATGTGCAGAGCAAAGTGTTCCGCGCGCTCAAGATCGATGCGGAAGAGGCGCAGATCAAGTTCGGCTTCCTGCTCGACGCACTGCAGTATGGCGCGCCGCCGCATGGCGGCCTTGCGTTCGGCCTGGACCGCATCGTCACGATGATGACCGGTGCCGAATCGATTCGCGACGTGATCGCATTCCCGAAGACCCAGCGCGCGCAGTGCCTGCTGACGCAGGCGCCGTCGGAAGTGGACGAGAAGCAGTTGCGCGAATTGCATATCCGCTTGCGCAGTGTGGAACCGGCGGTGAAAGCGTAAGCTTCGTTGTCAGAAAATGTAAAAAGAAAGGCGCTCTTTGCAGCGCCTTTTATTTTTTGGTTTCGTCCGCAGGCCGGAACGAAAATTTCGTTTCGCGCGATTAAAATAGGCGTTGTGCAGCGGCCTCCATTTTTGACGAGCTGAATGAACAAACCGTACAAGATTCCGGAATCCGTCCTGGTCGTCATCTACAGTCCCGATCTCGATGTGCTGTTGATCGAGCGCGCCGACAAGCGAGGTTACTGGCAGTCGGTGACAGGCTCGAAGGAGACACTGGACGAACCGCTGATCGAAACGGCAATGCGTGAAGTGTTCGAGGAAACCGGAATTCGTGTCGTTGAACGGATATCGGGTTGCGGTCCGGGCGGAAATGAGGTTCCCTTGACCAATCTGCACGACTGGCGTCTTTCCAACGTCTATGAAATCTATCCGGTCTGGCGTCATCGTTATGCCCCCGGTGTGACAAAGAATGTGGAGCATGTATTCGGCCTCCAGGTGCCGCGCGATATCCCGATCACGCTGGCACCGCGTGAGCATGTGAACTACTTGTGGCTGCCATATCGCACAGCGGCTGATCGCTGCTTCTCGCCGTCGAATGCGGAAGCCATTCTGCAATTGCCGAGAGTTGTGCAGACCTCTTGAGATTTACCTGCTTCCCTGCCTGCAATCTTGCCTTTCCTCCTTATTCCACAGCGCCTACAATCCATTCATGAAACTTCGCATTGCGACGTATAACATTCATAAAGGCGTCAGCACATTGGGCAGCATGCCGCGGATTCACGCGCTGAAACAGGCGCTTGCGGCCATGGAAGCCGACATCCTGTTTCTGCAGGAAGTGCAGGGACGGCACGACAAATATGCGACCAAACATGCGGCGCTGTGGCCGGAGCAGGCGCAGCATCAATTCCTGGCAGGCGAGTCGCATTACGCGGCATACGGGATGAATGCGGTGTACGATCACGGGCACCATGGCAATGCGCTGTTAAGCCGTTTTCCGCTGGTTTCCGCCACCAATCAGGATGTATCCGACCATGCGTTCGAGGCGCGCGGGATTTTGCACTGCGTGGTCAAGACCACGGTCTGTGAAGTGCATTGTTACGTCATCCATCTCGGATTGTTCTCCGGCAGCCGCAAGCGCCAGACCGAGGCGCTGATCGAAGCAGTCAGCACTTCTTCGCCTGCGCATGCGCCGCTGATCATCGCCGGCGATTTCAACGACTGGACCAATCAGTTGAGCGACACACTGCGCGAGCGGCTGGGCGTGACCGAAGTATTCGATGAACACATGCCAACGCGGGGCTTCGGTTCCTACTTGCGCATGTTGAGCGGCCGCGGCCCGAAAAACAAGCCGGCGCGCACCTTCCCGGCAGCGCTGCCGTGGCTGCGGCTGGACCGCATCTATGTACGCGGGTTCAAGGTCGATGCCGCGCAAGTGTTGCGAGGTCCCCTCTGGGCCAAATTGTCGGACCATGCGCCGATTGTCGCTTCCCTGGAAATCTGCGCTTTCTAAAAGCCCGCGGCGATGACGATGTAGAATGAATGTCAACATTGTTTCCCCCAGCTTTTATGCGCCCGGTACTCTTTACCGCTGATAACGACATTGCTTTGCTTCATTCCGGCGTCGAATTTTTCCCGGCACTGATCGCCGCCATTGATGCTGCAACAAGTGAAATTTATCTTGAGACCTATATCTTCGCCGATGATGAGACTGGCGAGGAAGTGAAGGCCGCGCTTGAACGCGCCGCCGGTCGCGGTGTGATCGTGAATGTGCTCATCGATTGGCTGGGCACAGGCCACCGCCAGTCGCTGCAGTTGAACAAGGAATTCCGGCGCTCGCGTATTAACCATCGCATCTTCAATGCCTGGTTCAGGCGCGGTGTCACTCGCTTGCATCGCAAGATCTGCGTGGTGGACCGCAAGCTTGCCTTTCTCGGCGGGCTCAATATCAACTACGATTGGCGTTGCGATTACGACTACAATCAGTTCTTGCCGGCACCGCGCTGGGATTTCGCAGTGCAGGTCAGGGGGCCGCTGGTCGCGCATATTCATCTCGAAGTCGAAATGCAGTGGATGCTGCTTGGCGGTCTGAACCTGCGCTATCGATGGGAAAAATTCCGCGAGAGGTGGCTGGCAGAACCGCTGCACGGCGGCAATCCGATGCTGGCTGCGCTGGTAGTGCGCGACAACCTGCGCAACCGGAACACAATCCAGAAAGCTTGCCTGAAGGCCTTGGGTGGAGCACACAAGAGCGCTTATCTGGTGACGCCGTATTTCGCGCCCGGCCGCAAGCTGCGGCGCGCGCTGGTGCAGGCGGCGTTGCGCGGGGTAGAGGTTACGGTGCTGATCGGGGTCGGTCAGTTTCGCATCCAGGATGCGGTTGCGCATTCTCTCTACCCGAAGCTGCTCAAGGGGGGCGTGAAGGTGGTCGAGTACCGCAAGACCCAGTTGCATGGCAAGGTCGCGGTGATTGACGACGACTGGGCGACGGTGGGTTCCAGCAACTGGGACGGCTTGAGCCTGCTGGTGAATCAGGAAGCCAATATCGTGGTCAAGGATCCGGCGTTTGCGCGCAACCTGCGCTTGCACATCGAGCACGCGATGGCCGAAGGCGTGACGGTGCGTATGCAGGACTATACGAACACTCCCTGGTACAAGCGTATGTGGTATGGCGCGGCTTATTTTTTTTATCACAGCGTGTTGCGCATCATCGCTGCGGGAAGATACGAAGACTAACTTGCATCGACACGCCCCCTGCGCACGCATATACTGAAGGACTTCTTTTCCATACGCCGGTATTGCGATGCATTTCGACCCCGATTTGCTGGACCAGTTGCGCAGCGCGCGCCATATCGCAGTGTTCACCGGCGCAGGCGTGTCGGCCGAAAGCGGCATTCCGACATTTCGCGATGCCCAGACCGGATTGTGGGCAAATTACAATGCAGAAGATCTGGCCACGCCGCAGGCATTCCGGCACGACCCGGCCACCGTCTGGAAATGGTATGAATGGCGGCGCGCCCTGATGTGCGACGCGCAGCCGAATCCGGCACATCTGGCGATTGCACAACTGGAGCGCCTGGTTGAGCATGTCGTCGTCATCACGCAAAACGTCGATGGCTTGCATCGCAAGGCCGGCAGCAGCGATGTGATCGAGTTGCACGGCAATATCTGGGACAACTTCTGTTTCGACTGCCGGCAGCAGGCGCCGCAACAGACCGCTTCCGAACTGCCGCCGTACTGCGCGCACTGTAACGGGTTGCTGCGGCCGGGCGTAGTCTGGTTCGGCGAATCGCTGCCGGCGGAAGCATGGCGCAGGGCGGCGGAAGTGTCGGAAACAGCGGACGTGTTTTTCTGCGTCGGCACCTCCAGCCTGGTGGAACCGGCCGCCAGCCTGCCGCGCTATGCGAAGTCGTGCGGAGGCAGCGTTGTCCAGATCAATCCGGAAATCACCGCGCACGATGGTTTTGCACAACATGTGCTGCGCGGCAGGGCCGGCGAGATTCTTCCGCAACTGCTGCATGCGGCATGGCCGGATGCAGTCAATACGCTCTAAGTGAACGGCTGTTTGCCGATGCGCTGCTTCGGCGCAGTTTTCCATCCTGAAAAAGCAGTCATCCCGCTACCGGAGCAGCGTACGCGAGCCCTGACGTCTGGCGGAACTTAATCTCCGCTTGCGCATCCTCATCTACGCATAGATGTATGTTCTGCCATGCCGACGGAACCCTTCACATGTGGCCCGATGAAAAGGAGCATCGCCATGTCTCTCAATTTATTCACTTCGAAAGGCTATTCGCTCGACCAGCAGCGCTTCACCTGGCGCGACATGGCCGGCAAGCCGATCAGCAAACTCGACGATGATGCGTTTACTCGCGTGCGCATCATCTTGATGAACGGCCTCGAAATCGAAGCATTGCGTTTTTCGCACATGGCCGCGCGCATGAACCGCGAGCTGCGCCTGTCGTTGGCGCAAATCCGGCGCACCGAACAGCATCAGGCAACCATGATCAACTGGCTGCTCGGCGCTGATCATTCGCCCTTGGAAACTACCATTGCCTATGAGCAGGTTGCGATCGAAGTGACGGCCGCCGTCGCGCAACGCGAACCGGATGCGTATATTGCGCAGACATACCGCTTTGGCCTGCTGGAGGATTTTGATCACCTGTACCGCTATGCGGCGTTGCTTGACCGTCTCGAAGGCAAGGATGCGAACAACATTCTGCAGAGCTATACCGACATCCTGCCGGGGCGGCCGACGGTCGACGAACACCGCGCGCCTCAGGACGACTTGCGCATGCCGTACGACCGCAAGACTGCTGCACCGCTGACCAAGCTGCATGCACTGACGATCACTGCAGCGGAATTCCAGACGCATGACTACTACATGAACATCGGCCCGTTGTTTGCCGACCCTCTGGCGCGCCAGCTGTAT
>DASVLY010000530.1:0-2565 GCA_036384635.1 Noviherbaspirillum sp.
GTCGGCCGGCGCATCCATCCTTGCCGCCGGCTACCTTCTGCCGCTGGGCTATCTGCTGTGGTCGCTGTTTTACGGCAAGCGCGCCGACGCCAATCCCTGGCATGCGACCGGGCTCGAATGGCAGACGGCATCGCCGCCGCCCGCGCACAATTTCGAACGCCCGCCGAGCGTGGTGCGGGAAGCCTATGCCTACGACCCGCAAACCGGAGTGGAGGCCCCGCAATGAGCGAGACCATGCACGCCGGACAGTTCGATACGGCCGAACAGCAGGGGCAGGCGGCGACGCTGGGCATCTGGGTCTTTCTCGCGACCGAACTGATGTTCTTCGGCCCGCTGTTCTTCGGCTATGCGTATGGGCGCACGCATTATCCGCAAGCCTTCGCGGCGGCCAGCCGGCATACGGAAGTCATGCTGGGCACGGCCAATACCGCGCTGCTGTTGACCAGCAGCCTGCTGATGGCTATCGCGGTGCAGGCGCGCAAGGCCGGTACGGCGCAACCGGCCGCGCGCTTGTTGCTGTGCGTGATGGCGCTCGGCATCGCATTCCTCGCGGTCAAGGGCATCGAATATCGGCACGAATGGCAGGAGCACCTGTTCCCGGGAGCCGGGTTTGCGTTCCCCGAATCGAACCAGGCCGGTGCGGCGCGGATGTTCTACTTTCTCTACTTCGCGATGACCGGTCTGCACGCGCTGCACTTGGTAATCGGCATCGTCGCGGTCGGCGCGTTTGCGCTCGCGCTGTCGAGAGGCGCATGCCGCTTCGCCAGCGGCGAGCGAGTCGAAATCCTTGGCTTGTACTGGCACTTCATCGACGTGATCTGGATTTTTCTCTATCCGCTCCTGTACCTGGCGGGAAGGAGCGGATGATGAGCCAGGAGAGCCGGCACGCATATCGGCGCAGCATACTGGTCTGGGCTGCGTTGATGATCCTGCTGCTGCTGACATTCGGCAGCGCCTGGCTGAAGCTGGGCGCATGGAACAGCGTGATCAATCTCGCCATCGCGGTGGCGAAGGCTTTGCTGGTCGCGATGTTCTTCATGAATTTGCGCGGCGCTTCGGCCCTGGTGCGCATCGTTGCAGCGCTCGCGCTGCTGATGCTCGCGCTGCTGTTCGGTCTCTCCCATTCGGACTACGCGACGCGCGTGATGCAGCCGGCGCCCTGGCAGACGCCGCCAACGGATACAGGAGGAGGTTAGATGCGCGGGCAGATTGTCGTTGTCACGGGATCGTCGGCCGGCATCGGCCGCGCCACTGCGGTCGAATTCGCGAAACACGGCTGGCGTGTCGCGCTGCTGGCGCGCGGCACGGACGGGCTGGAGGGCGCACGCGAGGATGTGGAACTGGCGGGCGGCCAGGCGCTGATCGTGCCGACCGATGTGGCCGACCAGGCGCAGGTGGAGGCGGCGGCCGAACGGATCGAGCGTGAATGGGGAGAGATCGATGTCTGGGTCAACAATGCGATGTCGACCATCTTTTGCGATTTCATACACATCGCGCCGGAGGACTTCAAACGCGCCACCGAAGTCACCTATCTCGGCACGGTGTGGGGAACGCTGGCGGCACTAAAGCGAATGAAGCCGCGCGACCGCGGCGTCATCGTGCAGGTCGGCTCGGCGCTCGCGTATCGCTCCATTCCGCTGCAAGCGCCGTACTGCGGCGCAAAAAGCGCGAGTCGCGGCTTCACGGATGCGCTGCGCTCGGAACTGATTCACGACGGGAGCAAGGTGCGCCTGACCATGGTGCAGTTGTCCGCGTTCAACACGCCGCAGTTCGACTGGGGCCGCACCTGTCTGCCCAGGCAGCCCAAGCCGCTGGGCAAGATCTTCCAGCCGGAAGTGGCCGCGCGCGGGATCTACTGGGCGGCGCAGCACCGCCGCCGCGAGCTGTGGGTGGGCTGGCCGGCAGTGCAGGCAATACTCGGCACCCGCGTGATCCCGGGCTATCTCGACCGCATGCTCGCCTTCGATGCGTATGAAGGCCAGGAAGGAAAAAGGCCGGTGGCCTCGACGCGGCGCGACAACCTGTATGAAGCGGTGCCGGGCGACCATGGCGCACACGGCCGTTTCGACCTCCAGGCAACGACATGGAGCGCGCAACTGTGGCTGACTACGCACCGCTGGACGATAGCGGCAGTCGTGCTGGTCGTGCTGTTCCTGCTTTTTCTCATCGTACTTTGAATCACGCGCAAGATTCCGTATCTGCATAGGCCGGCATGCGGTGTCTGTTGTGCATCGGGAACCATGGCGCTGCTCTCGAATCATATGTGCATAACAGTGTGAAGAGGATGAAGTGGCTGACGAGACACGGTCCTGCAATCAATGGTGCGTGCTGGCAAACGATGCACCGGACGACGAACGTCGCCGCATGCTCAAGCATGGCGATACCTTCGCGGTTTTCGACTTGTGCGGGGACGTCGCTCCGGCCCGCGTGCATGGCGCGGGCATCTATCACCGCGACACCCGCTTCCTGTCACGGCAGGTGTTGCGGATCGAAGGGCACCGGCCCATGTATCTCGGTTCCATTGCGAGGGACGACAACGATCTGTTGCTCGTAGAGCTGACCAAC
>DASVLY010000531.1:0-4142 GCA_036384635.1 Noviherbaspirillum sp.
AGACGTCATCGCTGCGGCTTCACACCGGCCCCGAGCGCAGCCAGCCTGTGCTTGCCATGCGCAAACGCGAAGCGAAAGCATTGAAGCATTCGTCATGACTGCCCCTGCGCCGGCGGCCGTATCCATCCGATCCGATGCCGGCGCAACAAAACGAATGAACAGCTTTTCAACGCTGCCTGAAAAAATAATGCACAGAAAACATCAGGACTTACGCAAAATTGTCCCGGCAAGGCAGCAGCAACGCCGCCGGGGCGGTTTTGCGTAAGGCGATTTCCGGGAAAGATTTGCCATTGGCGTGGTGCAGATGGGATGCGCTGCAAGGCGCGAGGAGCGCCGTGTGGCGAGCCACACAAGCGACGAGCAACACCGCAGCGCGCCCGTCTGCGCCGCGAAAATGGCAAATCTTTCCCGGAAATCGCCTAAGTCCTGAACATGACAAGTGCATGGCCTGAATAAAATCAGCCGCCCTCAGGCACAGGAACAGAATTTTTTCGCGCAAATATTGTCAAGGAATATGACATATCCGCGTTGACAGCTCGCGCGGATCGGATGGCGCTTGCCATTTGCGGCAGTGCCGCTATCCGGCGCATGAGCTGCCTTGATTGACTCTTTTCCGTCTATGGCACTGGTTTCCATTACCGAAGCTGCGAAACTTGTTCGCAGAAACCGTTCGACGCTCTATCGCGACATCGAAAAAGGACGTCTTAGCAAAACCGTAACGCCCGATGGCGAAACGCAGATCGACACTTCCGAACTGCTGCGTGCTTACGGTCGCCTTCATTCCGATGAAGAGGAAGACGATCCGGCTGCGCACAGCCGGGAAAGAACGCGCATTGCGATCCTGGAGGAGCGAACCCGCTCGCTGGAGCGTGCGCTTGCGCTCGAAGCGGAGTTGCGCAAAATAAAGGATCAGGTAACCAACGAATTGCGCGCACGGCTGGCAGACAAGGACAATGTGATCAAGGTGCTGGAGAGCAAGGTGCTTTTCCTTGAATATGACAAACAGGTGGAATCTCTGCCGCCGGAGCAGCAGCCTGAGAATGCAGTCAAACCAGGGACAGCGCGAACGGCGCAGCAGGTGATGCCCAAAAAGGGTTGGTGGGCACGCTTCCTGAGCAAAAGATAAAGTTTTAGTCTGAGAACTTCTTCCCGAACGCCACTACGGCGGACAGCACTGCGTCAATGTCGTTCTCGGTGGTGCGGTGATTGACGAATGCTGCACGAATCGCAAGCTGGCCATTGACCAGTGTTGTCGATGGCGCGGCGATGCCCGATTCCTGCAGCGCGACGACGATATCGGCATTGATACGGTCCGCATCGGCGCAGCGATAGCGGAAGCACACGATATTGAGCGATACCGGCGCCAGCAATTCCAGCGCCGGCATCGCGTCTATGCGTTGTTTCATGTACTGCGCCAGCGCACAGGTGCCGGCGATCGTTCGCCCCAGGCGTTCTGTGCCGTAGACCTTGATCGTAAACCAGGTCTTGAGCGCTCTGAAGCCGCGCGACAGATCGGGACCGAAGTCGCAAGGCCACGGAGACCCTGCCGATATGCCGCGCGCCTCGCGCCGCAGGTAGTTTGCCGGCGATGCGAACGTGTCATGGTGCAGCGTGCCGTCTCTGACCAGGATGAACCCGGCGTCGTACTGCACCTGCGCCCATTTGTGGAAGTCGAATGCGATCGAATCCGCACGTTCGATGCCGTTCAGGCGCGGCGCGATTTCCGGAGCCAGCATCGCCAGCGCGCCGTAGGCGCCATCGACATGGAACCAGAGTTTTTCGCGGGCGGCGATGTCGGCAATCGCCGACAGATCATCGATTGCGCCGACATCGACAGTACCGGCAGTGCCTGCAATGAAAAACGGCGTGAAGCCGGCGTTGCGGTCGGCTGCGATCGTTTGCTGCAGCGCCTCGATATCCATTTCGTGCTGCGCATTCAACGGGATCACCCGCAGTGCGTCAATGCCCAGACCGGCCAGATCGATCGCCTGCGCAATGCAGCCGTGCGCGCCTGCGGAGGTATAGGCGGTCAAACGCTTGCCGCCGGCCGCCAGCCCTTTCGCGCGCACCTCGACGCCTAACGCGGCGGTACGCGCAACCAGCACGCCGATCAGGTTCGCCAGCGAGGAGCCGGTGACGAACAAGCCGCTGGCGCCGTCGGGAAACCCGAACAGTTCGCGTACCCATTTCAGCACCTGGCGTTCGACCTCGACCGGCATCTGGTCGCGCCCGCCAAGATTGGCGTTCAAGCCCGCTGCCAGCATTTCCGCCAGCATGCCCACCGGCGTTCCGCCGCCCTGCACCCAACCCATGAACCCCGGATGCGAGTTGACTACCGCATAAGGCAATACATCGCGCATGAAAGCTTGATGAACTGTCGCCAGATCGGCCGGCTGTTGCGGAAGCGCTTCGTCCATCACGCTGCGCACCTCGTTCGGGATCGGCTGCCAGACCGGCCGTTCGCGCAAGTGCTCCATGTAATCCAGCATATCGTCGAGCATGCGATGGCCTTGCTCGCGCAATTCTTGCCAATCCGAAGGATCAAGCGTATGGGTCGATGTCGGTCGGATATTCATCGGAGAAGATTCCACGGAAGTCGAAGCGATGCAGGCAGAATATGCGGCACTGGCAATAAAAGAAAAACCCCGTTGATTGTTTTCACGGGGTTTTCTTTTTTTATACTTTAAAAACAGGCATTACCATCATGACAACAACACCTGTTTCGCTGTCACTTTACGGCGCAGATATTACCTCAAACCACGCTTCAGGAGAACTTGGTGAAATCCGGCCGCCGCTTCTCGAAGAAAGCGGCAAACGCTTCTTTTGCCTCTTTCGAACCGAGCATTTCGCCGAATTGTTTGTTCTCTTCCACGATGCGCGCTGCGACCGCAGCCCCCTGCCCGCCTTTCATCAGGCGCTTGGTAATGCGCAGCGAGGATGCCGGCAACGCTGCCAGTTTCGCCGCCTGCCCATGCGCGAACGGCACCAGATCGGCCGACGGCAACACGCGGCTGACCAGGCCCATTTCATACGCCTCCTCGGCCGAAAATGCTTCGCCCAGCATCAGTTTTTCGGCAGCGCGATGGTAGCCGGCCATTTGCGGCAACAGCAGGCTGGATGCAAATTCCGGGCACAAGCCGAGCTGGGTAAAGGGCATGGCGAATTTCGCGTTTTCAGCCGCATAGACCAGATCGCAATGCAGCAGCAACGTGGTGCCGATCCCGACCGCGTTGCCGGCAACGGCTGCGACGACCGGCTTGGCAGCAGTGCTCAACGCGCGCATGAATTGCACAACCGGCATGTCATCCACCGCGGCAGCAGTGTTCTTCAAGAAATCCTCAAGGTCGTTACCCGCCGTGAATACTTCCGGTTTGCCGGTGATGAGAATCGCGCGCACTGTGGCGTCGCTCTCCGCATCGCGAATGGCGTCGGCCATCATCTGGTACATGGCCGACGTGATCGCGTTTTTCTTTTCCGGGCGATTGAGTTCTATCGTCAGGATGCCGCCGGCTTTATTGACCAAAATGTCCATGAACCTTAACCCTCCTGTGAAAAAAGCCGCACGGCTTGCGTCCATACGGCTTCCGGAGCATCTCTTTTACACGCGCTCGAAGATACCCGCAGCGCCCATGCCGGTACCGACGCACATGGTGACCATGCCGTACTTCAGGTTCTTGCGGCGCAGCGCATGTACCACGGTCGCGGCACGGATTGCGCCGGTCGCGCCCAGCGGGTGGCCCAGGGCGATTGCGCCGCCCATCGGATTGACCTTGGACGGATCGAGGCCGAGATCCTGGATCACTGCCAGCGATTGCGCGGCGAACGCTTCGTTCAGCTCGAACCAGTCGATTTGATCCTGTGTAATGCCAGCGGCGCGGCAGGCGGCAGGAATGGCTTCCTTCGGGCCGATTCCCATGATTTCCGGGGGCACCCCGCGCACCGCGAACGATGTGAATTTCGCCAGCGGCGTCAGGTTGAACTGTTTCAGGATCTTTTCGCTGACCAGGATCAGCGCGCCGGCACCGTCGGAAGTCTGCGAGCTGTTGCCGGCAGTGACCGAGCCCTTGGCTGCGAACACCGGCTTCAGCTTCGCCAGGCTTTCCATGTTCGTGTCCGGGCGCGCGCCTTCATCCAGGTTGACG